>CAUQHD010000013.1:0-18323 GCA_963517805.1 uncultured Flavobacteriaceae bacterium
TCCAGAGAGGTTGTGCAGTGCTTTATCTAATTTGTCTTGTAAACTCTGAAACATAATTTTCTATTTTAGAATAGGTTGCAAAAATAAGGAATTTTCTTCAGTTTTGGATAGTGGGAAAGCTCAAAACACGAATAAAAAAATATTGGCTCAGAATAACTTGCAGAAAACAGTATCTTTGTCTATGTAAAATGACAGGGGACTCTCCACTTAAATAACCGTGAACCTTGTAAAAACATTAAGAAAATGGAAATAAAACTCAATAAAGAATTACAGAAAAAGCTAGATGATTTCTTGGAAACAAAAGATGCTAAAATGCAGGAATTTCTTGAAATTTTAGATCTAAATGAATTTACTTTTTCACAAGATGAAATAAATCAAGTAGAGAAAATATATAAAGAAAACGAAGATCTTTATGAATACGCATATATATACATAGGAGAAGCAGTAATAAAGGTTTTAGGAGGATTTTGGTCTATAGGAAAGTTTAAAAGAGATGAAGCTTATGGTTATCCTATTATTCTTGCATGGGGAGAAGATAATTATAACCCTCGGATTTGTCCTGATGTTTGGCTATATTATATTCGTATAAATGAACTAGGAAAACCTTTGGGAGATTTTATATATACTCCTTAAATTAAGAAAATGGAAATAAAACTCAATAAAATCCAGCTGATGGGAAAATGTATATTATTGATTTTTAAATACAGACAAAATGAAATATTATAAAATAGACTATAAAGGTATTTTTAAGGAAGAAAACAAAGTTTTAGGACAAGCTAACGGAGAGTTCGTCCCTAATGGAAGGTTTTATTTTGATAGAATAAGAAAGGACGAAATTATAGAAGATGCTCCTATTTTTGATTATTTTCATCTGCAGAGTTTTGATAAAAAAATTTTTTGGGAATGGAGACTGCAAGATGTGCATGGATTTATAGGTGAATTTCCTATGTTTTGTATTTGGTATATCTCGGATAAATTAAAATCGCTTTTAGAAAAATTCAGAATTGCTCCGAAATATCATTTCTATGAAACACGGCTCCTCTACAAAGAAGAAAAATTCAAATACTGGATTTTTCAGTTTCCAGTAGATGGATTTGACAACTATAATTATGAAAAAAGTGAGTATTTTATAGATAATCAAAGAGTTTTGGGAATTAAGATCGCAGAAGAATATAACGAGTATGACTATAAAATCTGGAAAGAAACCAAAAAAATATGGAATGGGGAAAAACTGTTTTAGTAGATAAATTTGATATTGTTGATACTTGGCAAGGAGATATTCTCTGCTCAGAGCGCCTGAAACAAGCCATAGAAGAAAACGGCATCATAGGTTTTGAATTCTTTGAGATTGATTATGAAGTGGTTGCTGAGTAAGAATTGAAACAAAATGGAAATAGAAAAGAAAGATTTGCAAAGAAAAATATAAATCAAGATTAGGATACGCTGGATTTCCATATACATCAAAATTGCCTTTCTCAGGCAGTTCCCAAATTTGGGCAGGGGAAAGTAAGTTTAAAACTGCTTTTTCACTCTGTTCCACCAGATCATCAGCCCTGTTACGGGCAGAAGAAACCCGATGAGGGACATGAAGAAGTAGAAAATAATGCTGGGCAGTCCCATGATTTCGCCGGTGTGCAGGGGACGGGCTATCATGGTAAACTGTTTGCTCAGCGGTTTGTCCGCAAAGAGGTCTTTGGATTTCAGTTGTCCCGTTTTGTCAAGGCTTATTTCATCGGTAAACATCGCTCCGAGAGTATTTTCCGAGTTGATTTTCGTAATCTGGTAGCGCGGGCTTTCTGCATTTGGCAGGATGATGGTAGTATTCCCCTCATAGTTGAGGTGTTTCTGTATTTCGGCGAGAATTTGGCTCAGCGGAACAGAATTTACATCCGTGTTTTCTTTTTCGTCCTGCTGGGCGAGCATATCTTCCATCAGTTTTGCAAATTCACCATCTTCTTCGGGAGCGGTTTTATCGGCATTGATTTCCGAGAGAGACTCCCCGCCGAGAGAAGTGATGATGGCATTTTTGACCCATGGATAAGTTACATAAAGCCCCGTAATGGCTATCAGCAGAAGGAAAACCATGGAATAGATGCCCATAGTCCTGTGCAGGTCATAATTGATTCTCTGGAATTTAGCACTGAATTTTACCGTAAGGCTTTCTTTTAGGAATTTGAGCCTTTTCGGAAGCCACAGCACAAAGCCCGAGAAAAGCAGCAACACAAAAATAATGACCGAACCGCCCACTATCTGCCGCCCAAAACTGCCCAAGAGAAGGTTCCGGTGTAGACCAAGCACAGTCTCAAAAAAGCCGTCTAAACTGTGGTCTTGGGCGCCGAGTTCCTCCATGGTATAGGGATTAAAATAAGTGGAATGCAGGTAGCCCTGCGCATCAGTGTAAGAAATGCTCCAGCTTCTGCCCTTGTCTTTTGGGATGAAAAGCGAGGTGATGTTTCTGCCCTTTTGAGTAAAATCTTCCTGAATTTTGTTTATATCGATGGGCGTATCAGCGCTTTGGATAAAAACTTTGTCGTAATTATAAAGGTCTATAATCTGCGTTTTGAAAGCGTAGATGCACCCCGTAAGGCAGATGGTACAGATGACCAGAAAAGAAACCAGCGCCCCCCAGAGGTGGAACAGCCCCATGGCGTATTTGAAGAGGCTTTCGTCCTTGCGTCTTTTACGGATGAGTATTTTGCGTAGTTTTCCCATATTTTGATGATTTGATGAAAGAAGCACTAAGACAATAGCCCTGCCTTAGTGCTGCAAATATAAAGTAAAATGAAAAAATGTTATTTCTTTCTTGGCTTGAAGTTCACTTCTTTTACCACTTCCTCAAATTTAGCATACTGCTCTGGAGAAAGTGTTTTCTTGATAACAGCTTTTCGCTGGGTGTCAAACTTCTCCCAGTATTCTTTGGCTAAATCATTGTTTCCATGGTAGACATCATGCGCATCATTGAAAGATTTTTCAAAAGCATCATTGGCAGCATTTACTACTTTCATTTGTTCGTCAGAAAGCTGAGCTTCTTTTTGGATTTTTGCCAGAAGCTCATCGTTGTATCTTGGTCTTTTTCGGAAGTTTTCATCCACGAATTTGTTGAAGATTTCCATTTGTTCCGGGCTTAGCACTTTGCTCATTTCCTCTGCCTGCTGTTTGGAGATTTCCTCATTTTTAATTCCCAAAGCTACTCTATCCATCTTGCCGGACTGCTTGGCTGCTTGGAAGCTTTCTTCGCGCATTTTTTGGAATTTAGCTGTAATTTCGTCAAACTGCTTTTCCTTTTCTGTATCTAATTTCAGCTCGGCTTTTACGGGAGCGAAATCAAGCGGTTTTCTCTTTTTATCGGCAGGTTCTTCTTTTTTTGTTTCGTTCTGCCCTGCCGGTTTGTCTTCTTTCTTTTGGCATGATACCACTACTGCGGAAGCCAAAAGTCCTGTGTAAAATAAATGGGATAGTTTCATTTTGATTTTATTTAATGTTAATTAGAATTTATAATTTACCTGCACCGCGAAGTTTCTCGGGTCGTTTCTGTTAAGGAAACCGCCACGGTAGTAGGCATTGTATCCTATGGCATCGGTCAGGTTATTGGCAAACACACGGATGCTGGCGTTTTTATAGGTGTAGCCTATCTGTGCGTTTATGGTGGTGTAGGCGTTCAGCATAAATGGTTTAACGCCTGGTATGGTATTATGGATGATGGTTTTCTGTGTGTATTCGTTCACTGGTCTTTCGCCTACATAGTAGACCCCTCCCCCGAAACTGAGCCCTTTCAGTACGCCGTTTCGGAAAGTGTAGTTCAGCCAGCCATTTGCAGTATTTTTGGCCGCCATCATCGGTCTGGAGCCATTTACATAAGCAGGGCTGTCGTGGTATTTAGCATCAAGGTAAGAATATCCTGCCATAACTTCCAGCTCTGGGAGAATTTTACCGATGAGGTCTATTTCTACTCCTTTTCTGGTAAGGTCTCCTGCGAAATCATAGAATGGAGTATTGTTTCCATGTAAATCTAGAACTCTGTATGACAGATTATTCATATCCATAGAGTAGAAATTGACATTAAATCTCAGTTTTTCTTCAAACCAATCGGATTTGATACCCGCTTCCCATTGTCTTGTTACAGAAGCTCCTACTGTCCCGCCGCCTTGCAGAGGATTGTCATTTCCTCTAAGGCCTGTGGTAGTGGTATAGGAAGTGTAGAGATTTACATTTTCTAAAAACGGCGATATCATAATACCGAAAGAAGGATCCCAAGCGAACTTCTTACCTTTTTGATTATTTCCTTGGTAAGAGCTGTATCTCACGCCTAAGATGGCTTTTACATATTTCCCGATGGACATTACTTCCTGAGCCATCAGCCCGTAGATAGGGGATTTAGGGGAAGAGGAACTTCCTGTTTTCGTCCAAGAATGAATATCTACATTGGAAGGCAGGATGTTAGAAACAGTGCTGGTTACATCAATAGGGGAGGGTTCTGTATAGCCTCCGCTGTAAGTATTGGTAGTAGTATAAGACTCTTTCCAGTCAAAACCAAGCTGGAAAGTGTGTTTCAGAATACCTGTTTTTAGTTCGTGTCCTATGAAATCAGCTTGGAATACTTTGCTGTGGTCTTCTCCACCACTTTTAGCAACAGTTCTATTTCTCAGAGCATAGTTCCTTACAGGTCTTCCGACGGTGGATAGACGCCCTGTAGATACTCCTTCTTCGCTATTGTCACCTTGTAGATAAGCCACTCTTACGCGGAAATGTTCGCTGAGTTTTCTATCTGCATAAATTCCAAAATTAAAGGCTTTTGTTTTTACATTGTCAGAAGCGAAGCCTAAGAATTTATTTTTAGGAAGTTCATAGATGGCATTTACATTGTCTGGAGCTAAATTTACAGTTCCTCGGTTGGGAGTTCTCTTGTTGTACATATAGTCCATCTCCGCAATGATTTCCGTTTTGCTGTCTGGTCGGAATGCTACGGAAGGATTTACATACACCCTTTCTCCCTTCACATAGTCAGTAAAGGATTCATTATGCTGGTAAGCAGCATTGAACCGAATGGCAACTTTCCCTTCGCTGTCCAAAACTCTTTGGAAATCTACTGTGGGACGGAATAAATTCCAGCTTCCGTATCGGAAACCTACATTTCCTGCGTTTTGGAATTTAGGTTTTTTAGTTGTAATGTTAATTACCCCACCGGCAGCTCCCAAAGCAGAACCAATTCCCTGAGTAATTGCCGCAGAACCTCGGATTACTTGGATGCTCTCTACTCCCTGCATATCGGTAAGCATGGAACTTGTACGGAAATCAGAATTCATCAGTACACCGTTTTTTAGGACAGGAGTTCCTCTATAACCACGGATGGACATAGACTCTGCTCCGCCGCCATAAGTGCTGAACAGGACTACACCTGGGATATTTTTGGCTGCATCTGTGATGTTGAGCGCTCCCATTTCTGCAATGGCTCTATCCGAAATCACAGAAATACTCTGGATTTGGTCTCTTATTTTTAACGGAATACGGGTAATAACCTCCATACCTTTGTTTTGCTTTCCTTTTTCTCCAAATAGTTCTACTTCCTCTATTTGTTTTTCTTTCAAGCTGTCTTTTTTAGCGGTTTGGGCATTTATATTTACAAATCCTGCTAATAATGTAGCTCCTATAATTATTTTTTTCATGAATAAATCGTTAAATAAAATTTTCGGCAAAGATATTATTTTTATTCATTCTAAATAAATCAATTGAAAAATAATTAAAAATTGTTTAATTTGCGCTGATTTTTTAAACCCATATTTTGAGCGCATTTCTTACCATCTTAGGTTTTAATTCTGCTATACCTACCGTCACTTCCTCGCCTACGGCACAGCTTTTGGAAATGGCAGAACGGCATTTTCTGATAGACTGCGGCGAGGGAACGCAGGTGCAGCTGAGAAAAGCCAAAGCCAAATTTTCTAAAATCAATCATATTTTTATTTCTCATCTCCATGGCGACCATTGTTTCGGGCTTCCTGGGCTTATTTCGTCCTTTCAGCTGCTCGGCAGGGAAACGCCGCTGCATATTTACGGGCCAGCGGGCATTCAGGAGCTGATAGAAACCGTGCTGAGGCTTACCGAGACCAACAAGGGATTTGAACTGGTTTTCCACGAATTAAAGGGAAAGGAATCCGTGCTTGTCTTCGAAGACAGCAAGGTGGAAGTTTATACCATTCCGCTGAACCACAGGATTTACTGCAATGGCTATCTTTTCAGAGAAAAACCAAAGGAACGCCACCTGAATATGAATGAAATCGCCAAATATCCAGAAATAGAAATTTGTGATTATCACAACATCAAACGAGGAAAAGATTTTGTCCTAAGTGATGGCTATATCCTTAAAAATGAAACACTTACCACTCCGCCGGAGGCATCTGTTTCTTACGCTTTTTGTAGTGATACCCGCTATTTGGAGTCGGTAATTCCGATTATTGAAGGAGTAGATTTGCTCTATCACGAGGCTACTTTTCTAGATGATTTAAAGGAATTGGCCAAACATACAGGGCATTCCACTGCAATAGAGGCGGCAATAATTGCAGAAAAAGCCAAAGTAAAAAAGTTGATTTTAGGGCATTTTTCTAATCGATATACGGATTATTCGGTGTTTTTAGAAGAAGCCAAAGTTGTATTCAAAAATACCTTCCTTCCTAAAGCCTTGGAACGCGTAGAAATAAATTGAAATTAAATAAAATAATGAGCAAAAAAATACTTTTATTTTTAACCTTGTTGGTGAATATTGCGGTGTTTTCGCAGGAAACAGACACATTACAGACCGCACAAGAAAATCCAGATACATCTGTTTTCAAAGGAGGCTTTTCTGACCCAATAGATGAAATGTGGGAGCTGAGAGACCCTTACAGACGAGGGACTTTTAGTCTGAGAGCACATAGACCCAATTATATTATTCTTTCCAGATATTCAAGCCTTCCTAATAGACAGCCTGTGAGCCTGAATACGAACCGCGCGGTTCCACAATATAAAAACTATCAAAACATAGAAGCGAAATTTCAGGTCAGCCTGAAAGCCAAGGTGTTACAGGGTGCTTTTTGGAACAAAGGCGACCTTTGGGTAGGTTTTACTCAACAGTCTTTTTGGCAGGTTTATAACGGTAAAATGTCCCGCCCTTTCCGCGAGACCAACTATGAGCCAGAGTTGATGTTCATCTATCCGCTGAACCTATCCGCTGGGAAATTTAGAATTAAAATGGCAGGAATATCCGTAAATCACCAGTCCAACGGAAAGGAGGAACTGCTCTCACGAAGCTGGAACAGACTTATTCTCATGACTGCTTTTGAGTGGGGAGATTTTGCCATTACCAATAAATTATGGCAGAGATTTACCGAAAAAGGGGATGATGATGATAATCCCAGCATAGAGGAATATGTGGGAAGAACCGAATTTACCATTGGTTACACCAGAAAAAAGCATATTTTTTCTTTGGTTTTGCGTAATAATCTGAACATCAAGCATAATAGAGGTTTTGCGGAGTTTTCTTTGATTTATCCTATCAAATGAACTCTTAAGATGATGTTTCAGGCATCTCACGGCTATGGAGATTCTCTGATTGATTATAATCACAAACAGACCATAATCGGTTTAGGAGCTGTTTTTTTTCCGATGTAACTTGTATATAATGAATGATTTAAAATCTTTTTTGGACGAAAAAGCTGAGCAGTATAATCATCCTGATTTCGTGCTGGGCGATCCTATTCAGATGCTGCATCGTTTTGAGCTGAAACAGGATATAGAGATTATAGGTTTTTTAACGGCAACTATCGCTTGGGGAAACCGAAAATCCATCATCAAAAGCGCAGAGAAAATGCTCATGACAATGGGCAGTTCGCCGTATGATTTTGTGATGAATTTCACGGAAAAAGATTTTGAAAAAATGGAGGATAAAGCCATTCACAGGACATTTTCTTTGGAGGATTTTCAGTTTTTTATGTCTGCTCTGCGAAGGATTTATACTAGGAACGAAAGTTTAGAAAATTTGTTTTTACTAAAAGAAGGAGAGACCAATTTTTATCATGCTTTAGAGCGTTTTAGGAATGCTTTTTTTGATAATGATTTTCAGCACCGAAGTCAGAAACACATTAGTTCCACTTATAAAAATTCCGCCGCGAAAAGGCTGATGATGTATCTCCGCTGGATGGTACGGAAAGATAATAAGGGCGTGGATTTGGGAATTTGGGAAAATATTGGTCAGGAATATTTGTCCGTTCCGCTGGATGTCCATGTGGGGAATATTTCACGGAAACTGGGGCTGATACAGAGAACTCAGAACGACTGGAAAACGGTGGAAGAGCTGGATTTTCAGTTGAGAAAAATGGATAAAAAAGACCCTGCAAAGTATGATTTTGCGTTGTTTGGTCTGGGAATTTCAGGGGAGTTGTAGTTTATTTTTAAAATAATATTATTTTTGTAAAAGATTTGAATAACTAAAAAATTAAATAATCGTAATTATGAAACGAATAGCAGTGCTTTTAGGAGTAGTTTTGATGGGGCAGGGTGCTTTTGCCCAAGAGCAGGAGGCTTCTGTTCAGGAAGAAGAACTGAAACAAGAATCTAAAATAAAAATTTCTGGATATACGGAGGTTTTCTACTCGTATGATTTTAATCAGAGAGCAGACCATATCAGACAGCCGTTTTTTTATACATTTAACCGACACAATGAGGTGAATGTAAACATAGCAAGGCTAAAAGCAGAATATGCAACAGACAATATGCGTGCTAATATAGCCCTGATGGCGGGGACTTACCCAGAAGACAACTTATCAGCAGAGCAAGGAATGCTGAAACTGGTTCAGGAGGCGAACATCGGGTTTAGAATTTCTAAAACTAAAAATCTCTGGATAGATGCTGGGGTGATGCCGTCTTACATCGGTTCAGAAGGGGAAATCAGCAAAGATAATCTTGCTTTGACAAGAACCATCGCTGTGGCACAAGAGCCTTTTTTCATGACAGGGGCGCAGATTACTTACATTACAGATAATAATAAATGGACTTTCATGGGGGGAGTCTATAACGGATGGCAGATAATCAAAAGACAAAACAGTAATACTAAACTACCAGCATTTGGGGCAAGAGTAGCATACCAACCGAATGAAAAATGGTTCTTCAATTCTTCTGCTTATATAGGAAAAGACCCAGCTACGGAGACTAAAATGAGATATTTCAATAATTTCTACACGAACTATAAGGCGAGTGATAAGTTAGAATTCCAGTTCGTGTTTGATGTTGGTGCAGAGCAGTCTGCGGAAGGTTCTAACAAGCACTACTTCTGGTGGTCTCCTAACATTTTAGCGAAATATTATTTTACGCCTAAATTCTCTACAGCGGGAAGAGTGGAATATTTTGATGATTCTAAAGATATTATGACCTTCGGAGGTGGACAAAGATTCCAAATCTGGGGCGCATCAGTAAACTTTGATTATTTAATCAATAAAAACTTGATGTGGCGTTTGGAATTCAGAAACTTACAGTCTAAAGACCCTATTTTCCAAAAGATAGACCAGTCTCATCCAAATGTTAAGAATAACTTCTTCATTACCACGATGTTGGCTGCTTGGTTCTAATAAAATTAAAAATGATATAACGAAAATTCCGCTCTATGAAGCGGAATTTTTGTTTTACCAAATGATGCAAAATGCTTTCGATGAGAAAAACGATAAATACTGACTAGTGTCATGTTTTTGAAAAAAGATGATATTTTATTTGTAATGATAAATTTAAAATGTTACTTTTGCTGGAATTTTTAACAAGAATTAAAATGAAAGTATTGAAGGTAGTTTTATCATCGATGATTTTATTAGCCCAGTTGTCTTGTTCCAAAGGTGCAGGAGAGGCTTCTTCAAAAGAAACAAAAGAAGAAAAAAAGGAGGCGTATTTTTCATATGAATTTAATGACGGAGCGGATACTTTGGTCGTGAATGTGAATAAAACGCCAGAGAAGGCAGTTTTGTTTTCGCATTTTATGACGGAGATGTTTTTGGCTTTAGGTTTAGGAGACAAAATAGTAGTGGCGACAGAGGAAGGGCCTATTTTACCAGAGTTTAAAGAGGCGTATGATAAGATTCCTGTAAGACTTAAAGGGCATCATGCTATTTACTCCAAGGAAGAGTTTTTGCTTTCAGGAGTGGATTTCGTTTCTGGATGGGATGGCGCAATCAAAGCAGAGGCTACGGGAACACCACAGGAGCTTATCGATAAGGGAATTTATCCATTTATCGCAAAAGCAGTGAGGGATAATGAAACTCTTGAAACGGTTTATGAAGACTTCTATACTTTAGGAAAGATTTTTAAAGTAGAAAAAAATGCAGAAAAAGTGGTTTCTGAAATGAAAGCCAAACTGGAAAACGCACAGAAAAATTTTGTAAAAAAAGAAAACAAACCAAAAGTTTTGGTTTTCTCAGTTATAGAAAACGGACTATATATTTCTGCGGGACTTACTACGGACCTTATAAATAGAGCAGGCGGGCAGAATGTTTATGCAGACCAGTCGGCAGACCATGTGTTCGTATCATACGAAAGTTTAGTAGACAGAAATCCTGATATCATTATAATAGCAGACATGGAGGGAGAAGGGCGCTCATCTTATGAAGATAAGAAAAAGGCGCTGAAAGAACACCCAGCACTGAAAAATCTACCAGCAGTAAAGAATGATAATATCCATAAAATAGCTTTGGAGGATATTTCGCCAGGAGTTAGAAACATAGATTTTATAATTAAATTAAATAAATTATTGTATGAAAAGTAGATATCGATTTGGAGTCGTATTTTCGATATTGTGTGTGGTTTTATTTGTATTGTTTGTAATGGCGATAGGGGTAGTAACCTCTAATCTAGATGCGGAAACTGCTTATAAGATAGCAGCAAACAAGATAACAGGAACAGAAATCTATGAGCCATACTGGCCGCTGACACATGAAACCATAATCTGGGAGGTAAGACTTCCAAGGGTATTATTATCAATAATTTGCGGTGCGGGGCTGGCTGTCTGTGGTGTGCTGATGCAGTGTGTGACCAAAAACCCTATCGCAGACCCATATGTGCTTGGTTTAGCATCAGGGGCATCTACAGGAGCTGTGTTTGTCATTGTTTTGGGAGGAGGAGCTATGGGGCTGGCGTCTGTTTCTACAGGAGCTTTCATAGGAACTTTGATATGTAGTGTGTTGGTTTTCGTGATAGGAACAGAATACGGAAGAAATACTTCTACTACGAGGCTGATTCTCTCTGGATTGGCTATATCTACTATTTTTACGGCGCTTACGGATTTGATAATTTCTTTAGCAAAAAATGCGAGCCAAGTGAAAAGTGCATTGTTCTGGACGATGGGAAGTTTGGGAGGTGCTACTTGGGAACTGCTGCCTATTCCTTTTGTGGTGCTTATTTTGGTGATTTTCGTAGTTTTAGGATTGTCTAAATCATTGGATTTATTGCTTTTCGGAGATGAAAACGCTACGATGCTGGGGATGAATGTTAATTTGATGAAAACTTTTATAGTTATCGTAGCATCATTGCTAACCTCTGTTTTGGTATCAGCAACGGGAGCGATAGGATTCATGGGGCTGATGGTGCCTCACATAGCGAGAATGCTTTGTGGGAATAAACACGCGAGGCTGGTTCCTATGGCAGCGGTGATAGGGGCTATTTTCCTGCTCTGCTGTGACCTTTTTGCTAAGAATGCTTTCTATCCGAAGGACTTACCGATAGGTATCCTTACATCACTTATAGGAGGGCCGTTCTTCCTTTGGATGCTGATGGACAAGAATTATTCATTTAAATCAGGAAAATAATGGAGAAGCTGAGAGTAGAAAATTTGAATTTTAAAGTAGGTAAAGTTGAAATCCTAAAAGGTGTATCCTTCAAAGTAAGAGAAAACTCTTTTGTGGGAGTGATAGGGCATAATGGTTCAGGGAAATCAACGATGCTGAAAACTATATATGGAGTAAATAAGCCCACAAGCGGTAAAATCTTTTTTGATGAACATGATTTGTTCCAGCTGTCAGGAAGAGAAAGAGCAAAAAAAATAGCGGTTTTGGCTCAGGAGTCTGGTGGTCAGTTTGATTTTAGTGTTCAGCAGGTGGTAGAGATGGGAAGGTATCCTCACAAAGATACACTAGAAAACTATTCTAAAGAAGACCTAGAAAAAGTAGATAAGGTGCTGCATGAAATGAAGCTGGAGGACTATAGAGACCGTAGTTTTAATACCCTTTCGGGAGGTGAGAAACAAAGGGTTTTGATAGCAAGACTTTTGGTGCAGGAAAGTAAATTCATTATTCTAGATGAGCCTACGAACCATTTGGATATCGGGCATCAGATAGAGATTATGAATATCATTAAAAATATGGGAGTTACAGTTCTTTCGGCGATTCACGATATGAATATCGCATCTATATACTGTGATGAGCTGGTTGCGATGAAAAAAGGAGAAGTCCTATTGCAGGGGCCTACGGATGAGGTGCTCACGCCAGAGCTGTTAAGAGAATTATTTCATGTGGAATCAGAAATACATAATATCAACGGACGCAGACATATAATATACAATCCATAGAGTACTAGTTTAAATCAATAATAACTTTTTAAAAATTATAAAGAAATGGTTAGAAAAATTCTAAGCGCAGGTTTTGTATTGGCTTCTATTGGCCTATATGCGCAAGCTGTGATTACAGGGGAGGTGCATGATACCTCGGGAAATGCTATTCCAAATGTGAAGGTAAGTTTTGAGGGTTCTACAACAGAAACAATTACCGATGACAAAGGGAAATTTATCATCAATATCCCATCCTCAAAAGGGACGCTGACTTTCTCAGCAGAAAATTTTCATCCATTCAGCAGAAGTGTAGGAGCGAATACTCCTGTAGTCTATGTGGTGATGAAGGAAGGATCTAAAGAAATACCAGAAGTGGTGATTTCTACACAGAAAAAATTAGAGGTTAATAAACTAAATATTAAAAACTTAGACGCTCCAATGACTGTAAATGTGCTTAATCGTGCAGTATTACAGAAATGGAATATTAACAATATAGAGGAAGCATCTAAGATGGTTGCTGGGGTAAATCCAGTGAAGCAGTTTGCTGGTTTCCAGTTCTTTAACATAAGAGGGTTTGATAACTTTGTGGTTCTATATGATGGAATCAGAGATGAAAGACATACGATTACTCAGAGTGCTCCTGTTGCCAGCTTTGCTAATGTGGAGAGAGTAGAGTTCTTAAAAGGTCCTTCTGGTGATATGTTTGGGCACTCTGCATTAGGGGGAATTATCAACATTATTAGAAAAAAGCCAACTTACACTACTCAAGGAGAAGCGAAATTCACTATTGGAAGTTACAATACATATAATGTAGAAATGGGAGTAGGAGGTCCTATTTCTAACAAGCTAAGATACCGTGTAGATGCAGGGTTGATGAATACAGATGGCTTTAAAGGGATAAAAGAAAAGAATTTTAACTCTTCTGTCATGTTACAATATACGCCAGACCACCAAAATACATTGGAGTTCTTTGCGCAGTATAACAATGACCTCTATGGAGCAGATGCTGGTGTTCCTGCAACAAATGACGGAAAACCTTATGACTGGATAAATCCTATGATAAATTTATCTGATAAGCGTGACTATCTGAAAAATGAGAAAAAGGAATTCTATCTGAAATACAAACATAGATTTGATTTCGGAGGAACTTTTGACTATAAGCTTTCTTACTTTGATGATACATTAGATTATTTGATGGATGAGGTTCTTTTTACAGATAAAACAACAAAAACTCTATCTAGAAAAAATGGACCATACCACTTTAAACATGTTACAAGACCATTGATGAATCAGCTTGATTTTAGTTTTGGGTTTAAAACATGGGGCTTTAAGCATAAAATGATTGTAGGAAATACTTTCTCTTATTTGGATAGAAAAACATGGAATGGAGATGTTACAGAGGGGACAAGTGGTCAGAATATTCCTATCGTAGACCCTATTCTTGGAATGGGAGAGAGAAGAGTGGATATAACTAAAGTAACCACTATGAAAGAGGTTGTTACAGGGTTTTACCTTCAAGATTGGATAGAATTAGCAGATAGATTTAAGGTTTTACTTGGAGGAAGATATGATTATTTTGATGGGTCGTATGATGGTAAAAGGTTAATAACTGCACAACCTAACCCTGACAAAGGATTTTATCATAATTTCACTTACAGAGCTGCGCTTTCATTCCAGCCAATTAAGAATTTCATGACTATCTATGGGTCTTCTTCTAGTTTCTTCAAGCCTACTCGTGCTCATGACCATAGAACAGGAAAACTCTTTAAACCAGAGGAAGGAATACAGATAGAAGGAGGAATTAAATTAGAAAAGAAAGACAGATTGAATGTTACCATTTCAGGATTTTACATAGAGAAGAAAAACCTTATCGTGGGACACTATGTGAGAAGACAGGTAGGAAAAGCATATTCTAGAGGTTTTGAAGTAGATGCGGATGCGGAAATCTTCAAAGGGCTTTATGCTAAAGTAGGTTATGCATTTACTGATGCATTCCTAGGAAAGCAGGAACCAGAGATAGGACAAGCGGATCTATCTCACAACAAAACTCCATGGACGCCTAAACACTCCTTCAATGCATGGGCAAATTATGAACCTCGTACATTTATGAAAGGCTTTGGAATTGGTTTAGGAGTATTCTATACTGATAAAACATATAGAACTGAGAAAAATGACCAAGTTCTTCCTGCATACACTCTTCTAAATGGAGCAATCTATTATCAGGCGAAGAATAACATCAGAATAGGGCTGAATGTAGAAAATATTTTGAACACAACATATTATAACAACGCCCTTTCTAATAATGATTTGTATTCTAATGACCCTGCGGATGAGCCATATCAGGCTACTTTCCAAATTAACCCAGGTAGGGATAGAAATTATAAATTAACAATTTCATATTCATTTTAACAACTAATCTTTATCCAGCAACAGACTATTTTTCGGAATAGTCTGTTTTTTTATATCATGTAGAGCCGATGTGTATTTTAAATAAAGTTAGCTTTAAAGTTGTTGAAGTTCAAAGAAAATTCATTAAAACATTGCATTGATTTTCAGTATAATGAATGGTCGTTCCTGTTTTATTTCATAATGAACAATGGGACATAAGTATATTTTTGTGTAATTTGTAGTATATTTGTTTCATTGATTAAAAATTTTAACGAAAATGAAAAAAGTTTTAACCACATTAGCATTAGCATTGATGATGAATACTATTCAAGCGCAAAACTATGAGGAGATAAAACATACGGACAAAAATGGTTTCTCGTATGTTACGGTTTCTAATGATGAAAACGGAGTAAGAGTCTACACTCTGAAAAACGGACTAAAAGTTTATTTAGCGAAAAATTCTGATGCGCCAAGAATCCAGACCTATATCCCTGTAAGAACGGGAAGTAATAACGACCCTGCTGACAACACAGGGCTGGCTCACTATTTGGAGCATATGATGTTCAAAGGAACTTCTAAAATAGGAACACAGAACTGGGCAAAAGAGAAAAAATACATAAAACAAATTTCTGACCTCTACGAACAGCACAAGGCAGAAAAAAATCCTGAAAAGAAAAAGGAAATTTACAAAAAAATAGATGCCATCTCCAAAGAAGCATCTAAATACGCCATTGCCAATGAATATGACAAGGCAATTTCTTCCCTTGGAGCTACTGGGACTAATGCCCACACTTGGCTGGATGAAACGGTTTACAAAAACAATATCCCAAGTAACGAGCTGGAAAAATGGTTCAAAGTAGAGCAAGAGCGATTCTCTGAACTGGTTCTAAGGTTGTTCCACACCGAGCTGGAAGCTGTTTATGAGGAGTTTAACCGAGGACAGGACAACGACGGCCGACTGATGAGCTACGAGCTGATGGATGCCCTATTCCCTACGCACCCGAACGGACAGCAGACCACTATCGGGAAGTCTGAGCATTTGAAAAACCCTTCTATGGTGGCTATTCACAAGTATTTCAATGAATACTATGTGCCGAATAACTATGCGCTGGTGCTGGTAGGAGATCTGGATTTTGATAAAACGATTCTTTTGGCTCAGAAATATTTCGGGAACTTTAAGCCTAAAAAACTCCCTGCAAAATCACAAATCGTAGAAAAGCCAATGGACAAAATCGTGAAAAGAGTGGTAAAAAGCCCTTCTGCACCACGATTACAAATGGCATGGAGAACAGACAGCTACGGAACAAAAGAAGCAAGAATGGCTGAGCTGGTAGCGCAGATTCTCAGCACCAACAACAATGATGCTGGACTTCTAGATTTAAACCTAAACCAAAAACAAAAAGTACTTCGCGCGATGGCATATGTGCTTCCGTTCAAGCAATATGGATATTTGGCTCTTTCCGCTGTACCAAAGGAAAACCAGTCACTAGATGAGGCGAAAAACCTTCTTTTGGAACAGATAGATTTGGTTAAAAAAGGAGAATTCCCAGACTGGATGCTGACTGCTATCATCAACGATATGAAAAAAGACCGCCTAAAAGGCTGGGAAACAGCTGATGGACTGGCATCATCACTATACAACACCTACATCCGTGAGAGAAGCTGGGAGCAGGAGCTGGAAGACATTCAGGAGTATGAAAAAATCACAAAAGCGGATGTTGTGAAATTTGCTAATGATTTCTTTAAGGATAATTATGCGATTATCTACAAAGAAAAAGGCGATAATGACAAGCTTATCCGTGTGGAAAACCCAGGAATCACACCGATAGAGCTAAACAGAGAGGCTCAGTCTCCGTTCCTGAAATCTATACTGAACGAGAAAGTAGAGGAAATAAAGCCTGTTTTCGTAGATTATCAAAAAGAAATAAAAACGGACAACATCAATGGCGTGAAGCTGAGTTTTATTCAAAACAAGAAGAATAATCTGGCTCAGATGAACTATATTTTCCCATTCGGAACGGATAATAACAAGGAACTTTCCGTGGCGTTTACTTTGTTCGATTATTTAGGAACGGACAAATACAGCCCAGAGGAACTGAAAAAAGAATTATTTAAACTCGGTATCAATCACAGTATTCGTGTGGACAAAGATCGTATCAATATTACTTTGTCTGGTTTGGAGGAGAATTTAGCCAAAGGTGCAGAGTTGTTTGACCATTGGCTTAGAAATCTGAAAGCAGATGAAAACATCTATAAAACGGTAGTAAACACCATTTTAGAATCTCGTGAAGTAGCCAAAAAAGATAAGAGAAATATCATGGCGGCACTTACCAGCTATGCGAGATACGGCAAGAACTCCAGATTCAGAGATGTGGTGAGTAAGGAACGCCTTCTTTCAGCGAAAGCAGTGGATTTCGTATCTATGGCAAAAAACATAGTAAATGCGCCATATGAAGTATTTTTCTACGGAAAAGATTTGGAGAAATTCAAGAAAAACCTAAGTCCGATTATCAAAAAATCTAATGTAAAATACGACCTTCCTGCGGCTAAAATCTATGCTGAACCTAGCACAGACGGAAAAGTATATTTCACAAACTATGATATGGTGCAGGTGGAAATGAGCAAAGTGGGAAGAGGCGAAACCGTAGACCTGAAGGACTTTGGGAAATCCAGTGTTTTCAATGAGTATTTCGGTTCTGGGCTTTCATCTATCGTATTTCAGGAAATCCGTGAGGCTCGTTCTTTAGCTTATTCCGCGTATGTGAACTATTCCCGCTCTGGCGAAAAAGGAAAGCATGACTATGTGGTAAACTACATAGGAACACAGGCGAACAAGCTGGGACAAGCCGTAGAAGCGATGAACGGACTGATGGCAAATCTTCCGCAGATTCCTGCACAGTTTGACAATGCTAAAAACTCTTCACTCAAGCAGATAGCATCACAGAGACTGACTAAACAGAATATCTATTTCAACTATCTGGCAACGCAGAAATTAGGCTTTAACCACGATATTCGTAAAGATGTCTATGCTGAAATCCAAAATCTAGATTTGGCGAAGCTGACCAATTTCTACAACCAAAAGATAAAGCCGATAAGCTACAATACGGCAATCATAGGGAAGAAAGAAAACCTTGACATGGTGGCTATCAGCAAAATGGGAGAATTCGTAGAGGTAAGCCTCGAAGAAATTTTCGGGTATTAATAAATTAAGTTCAAAACCCTCCATTCAAAATGAATGGAGGTTTTTATTTATTGGTATCTCCGAGCATGGGGACAAACTTGTACAGCCCGAACTCTTCTTTTTCTACTTTGTTTTCAGAAATTTTGGTAAATCTTGTCAATATCTGCTCTTCGCCTTTGCCAAGAGGAATAACGAGCAGTCCGC
>CAUQHD010000014.1:0-17663 GCA_963517805.1 uncultured Flavobacteriaceae bacterium
CAAAAATAAAAAAGCAACTACTTGATTTATAAGTAGTTGCTAAAATTCAGTGTAGACCCACAGGGATTCGAACCCCGACAAACAGAACCAAAATCTGGTGTGCTACCGTTACACCATGGGTCTTCCTTTTTCAGTGGTGCAAAGGTAGAAAAATTTTTTTTATTCCCAAAAAATATATTGCCTTTTTTAATGTTTTAAATATAAAATATTGAAAATCAATAATATTTTCTGCTGTTTTTGGGATTGTTGAAATAAAATAGTATTTTTGCTTTTAAATAAAGAATTTATGGGTTTTCATGCTGTAGAAGGTTTTTCCAAACTGCCTAAACAACAGAAAATAGACTGGCTTATAAAAGAATATTTTGAAAACAATTCTGATTTTCAAGATGTTATAAGGCAATATTGGAATCAAAATACCGATTTGCAAAAAATCCATGATGAATTCTCAGAAAACACGATTTCCAACTTTTATCTTCCATACAGCATTGCTCCAAATTTTTTGATTGACGGGAAACTCTACGCTCTCCCAATGGCTGTAGAGGAGAGTTCTGTGGTTGCAGCAGCGGCTAAATCGGCTAAGTTTTGGCTGGATAAGGGCGGTTTCAGGACTACAATTATTGATACTAAAAAATTAGGGCATACTCATTTCATTTTCAGAGGGGAAAAGGAAAAATTGTTTCTGTTTTTTAATTCGGTTTTAAAACAAAAACTTTTCGCATCAACCGAAAGAATTACCCAAAACATGCGTGCGAGAGGCGGAGGAATTTTAGACATAGAACTGATAGACAAAACTAATGAATTAGAAAATTATTATCAGCTAAAAGCAAGTTTTGACACGGTTGATTCTATGGGAGCGAACTTCATTAATTCCTGTTTGGAGCAGTTTGGAAGCGTTTTGAAAGAAGAAATCCTAAAAAGTGATATTTTCGGGGAAGAAGAAAAACATTCTTTACAGGTGATAATGAGCATTTTATCTAACTTTACCCCAGAATGTTTGGTTCGTGCAGAGGTTTCTTGCAAAATAGATGAATTGAAAGACGGCAGTGGAATTTCTCCTCAAGAATTTGCATGGAAATTTCATCAGGCAGTTACTATTGCTGAAATAGAGCCCTATCGTGCAGTGACTCATAATAAAGGAATTATGAATGGCGTGGATGCTGTGGTTATCGCGACAGGAAATGATTTTAGGGCAATAGAGGCATCAGCCCACGCTTATGCAGCAAAGGACGGAAAATATAAGTCGCTGACACATTGCGCAATAGAAGATGGTGTCTTTCGTTTTTGGATAGAAATTCCTGTGGCAGTGGGCGTTGTAGGTGGTTTGACAAGCATTCATCCATTAGCAAAGTTTTCTTTGGCTTTATTGCAAAACCCATCGGCAAAGGACTTGATGAGAATTTTAGCTGTTTCTGGACTTGCACAGAATTTTGCGGCACTTAGGTCTTTGGTCACTACAGGGATTCAGAAAGGACACATGAAAATGCACCTGATGAACATCTTAAACCAGCTTGGTGCAGATGAAGCTGAAAAAAAACATTTTGCAGATTATTTTCAGGATAGGGCTGTGAGTTATCATGAAGTTGCAGAAGCATTTAATAAATTTAAGAATAACAATTAAATAAATTTTATATCAAATGAAAAAAAAGGTTTTTATTGCGGCACTCTTAGGAGGACTTACCACAGGGCAGTTATCAGCCCAGAAGTATTTAGGACTGAGTAACAGCAATTACTCTGGTGTTTATGGCGGACAGTATAACCCTGCCAAACTTGCAGATAAGAAAGTAAAACTTTCTGTTAATCTTGTGAGTGTGAATGTATTAGCTAACAATGACTATTACAAGTTCAAAAATGTCGGTGATATTGCGGATTTTGAACTCAGTAGTTTTGGGAATCGTTTTTCACATGATACGGATAAGAAAAATTTAAGTATAGGCGTTATTGGCGAAATTTTAGGACCATCTTTCCAGTTTACAACAGGGAATAGATTAGGTTTTGGATTTAGTTCTAGAGCTAGGATTTTTGGTCAGGGACGCGAAGTGGATACAGCATTCCTTGATGTTATTAACCAAAACTATACAACGCCTATTTCTTTGAGAAATAATAATGCATTTAGCTTGAATATCAGTGGTTTTACTGATTTAGGGGTAAAAGGAGCATACGCCATTCTTGATAATGATGCAGTGAGCCTTTCCTTAGGAGCAGCGTTGAAACTATACAGAGGAGGTGTTTATAACAGCTTTGTAAGTAAAGGATATGATATCAATTACAATCCTCTTGCTCTATTAAACCCTATGGTTATCAATAATGTAGATTGGGAGTTTTATACAAACTTTGAAGGTAATGAAAAGATAGATATCCCAGGATTATTGGGGTCTGGCTCTAATGCAGCGACAGGTTTTGGTGGAGATTTCGGAGCTGAATTGGCTGTTAAAGGAAATGACGATGACAAACCATATTCATTCAAGTTCGGTGCATCAGTTACAGATATAGGGTCAATTAAGTATAAAAACCTTAATTACATTGCTGTTAGAGGGAACTCTGTGGGAGGTATAGATCCAAATGAAATTAACTTTACAGACCTAAATGCTACTGCAGATTACTTGCAAACTAAAGGTCTTAGTATAACTAGAGTTTCAAATAAAACTTTGACAAACAACCTTCCTACAAGCTTAAACCTCTATGGGGAATACGCTATCACAAAAAATTTCTTCGTAGGAGCTAATGTTTTGATAAATATAGCTAAAACCAACTCAACTAATCCATATTATTACAATTATGTAGGAGCAGTGCCAAGATGGGAGAGCAAATGGTTTGATGTAGCAGTTCCGCTGTCTTACAACTTTATGAGCAAGGATTTCAAACCAGGGTTGGCTTTCAGATTAGGAATGTTGTCTGTTGGTTCTGATGATTTGAAATTATTATTTACAAAATCAAAAGGAGCAAATATTTATGCAGGACTTCATTTTGAGTTGTTTAAAGGAAAACAAAAAATCGCCCTTCCGCCTGCGGTAGTAGAAAAAGATACTGATGGCGATGGTATTCTTGATAAATATGATAAATGTCCTATTGTGGCAGGTCCAGCAGAAAATGATGGTTGCCCTTGGCCAGATACTGATGGTGACGGCGTTCTTGACAAAGATGACAAATGCCCTACTGTAGCAGGTCCAGCAGAAAACAAAGGCTGTCCTTGGCCAGATACTGATGGTGACGGTGTTCTTGACAAAGATGATAAATGTCCTACTGTGCCAGGATTAAAAGAGAATGATGGTTGTCCTAAAACAAATCATTCTGTGGCAGAGGAAGTTACATTGTCATTAAAAGATATTTTATTCAACTTTGGAAATGCAATTCTCAGACCTGAGTCTAACGAGAAATTAGATGCAGCGGCTAAGATTATTCAGTCTTCTAATGGTGGAACATTCCTCGTTATAGGACATACTGATAAGAAAGGTAACCCTGCTTATAATCTCAAACTTTCAAGAGAAAGAGCGGCAGCAGTGGTTAAAGCCCTTGAAGAAAGAGGCGTTTCTGAAAATCAACTAAAATCAAAAGGTCTTGGATCTCAGGAAGCTACTGTTCCTGTAACAGCTTCTGATGCAGAAAGACAAAAAGACAGAAGGGTAGAGGTGAAATTTGTAGAAGGAGCAGAATGGGAAACTTTGAAAAAGTCTGATGTGCCAGTAGCTGCGAAAAAAGTAGTTAAAAAAGGTAAAGCACCTGTTAGAAAGGCTTCAGCTAAAAAGAAATAAATAGAGTATTTATTTCAAAATAGAAAATCCCCTAATTTAGGGGATTTTTTTTATTTATGATTTTAGAAAAATATCCAATTAAAGAGGCATAAAATTCAAGCCCATTTGTTTTTCTTGTTCTTTATAAAACCCTGAATCTAGTTTTTCTTTCAATGCTGCGAAAGCATCCAGAGTTTCGTTGATTTCTGCATCGGTATGAGATGCCGTAGGAATCAACCTTAGCAAGATATTTCCTTTCGGAATTACTGGATAAACCACCACCGAAGTGAAAATTCCATAATTCTCTCTCAAGTCTTTTACCAATAGTGTCGCTTCCACTGGCGAACCCTCAATAAACACAGGTGTTACACAAGTATTCGTTTCTCCTAAATTAAATCCTCTTTCTCTAAGTCCGTTTTGTAATTTGCGAACATTTTCCCAAAGTTTAGCCTTGATTTCTGGCCTGCTTCTCAAAAGCTCCAATCTCTTCAATCCTCCGATAACCATCGGCATTGTCAAAGATTTAGCAAAAATCTGAGAACGAAGGTTGAATTTAAGGTATCTTACAATCTGCTTATCTCCCGCCACGAAAGCCCCAAAACCAGCCATTGATTTAGCAAAAGTAGAGAAATACACATCGATTTGGTCTTGGCATCCTTGCTCCTCACCAGCTCCAGCACCTCTTTTTCCTAATGTTCCGAAACCATGAGCGTCATCTACCAACAATCTGAAATTAAATTTCTTTTTCAAATCGCAGATTTCCTTTAATTTCCCCTGCTGACCTCTCATTCCGAAAACTCCCTCGGTAATTACTAAAATTCCTCCGCCGTTTTCTTCTGCTACTTTCGCTGCTCTTTCAAGGTTTTTCTCCAAACTCTCCATATCATTGTGCTTATAAGTAAAACTTGTTCCGAAATGTAGTCTTACCCCATCAATGATACATGCGTGAGAATCAGCATCATACACGATAACATCTCTTCTCGTTACCAAAGCATCTATGATAGACACCATCCCTTGATAACCGAAGTTCAGCAAATAAGCCGCTTCTTTCTCCACAAACTCAGCCAATTCTCTCTCCAGCTGCAGGTGTGCTTCTGTTTCACCAGACATCGCTCTTGCTCCCATTGGATAGAACATTCCGTATTCTGCTGCTGCTTTGGCATCTGCTTCCAAAACTTCTGGGTGGTTACAAAGCCCCAAATAGTCATTGGCTGACCAGAAAACTACTTCTTTCCCTTGAAATTTCATTCTCGGCCCGATTTTCCCTTCTAATTTTGGGAAAATAAAATATCCTTCACCATAATCCGCAAACTGACCCAATGGTCCTGGATTTTGTTTAATTCTTTCAAAAATATCCATAATTTTTTCTAATTTATTAGTAATCAAATTTTTATATTACAATAGCTTCTTTATATTTAGCCATTTCACTGTGGGTAAAGCCCATTTCCGCCATCCACTCATCGCTGTACACTTTTGTCATGTATTTAGAGCCGTGGTCTGGGAAAATAAGCACCACCACATCATCCTTCGTAAAGGTATGATTTTGAGCATATTGCTTAAAAGCTTGCATCACAGCACCTGTGGTGTAGCCTCCCATAATAGCCTCTTTTACAGCTATTTCTCGGGTCATGTAGGCGCTGTTTTCATCATTTACCCTTACAAATTCATCTATTTTGTCAAAAAGAAGCGTATCTGGAATTAAATTTTTCCCCAAACCTTCTATTTGATAAGAGTGAATTTCATCTTTATTGATTTTCCCTGTTTCATGGTAAGTTTTCAGAATAGAGCCGTCTGCATCCACTCCGATGATTTTCACATCAGGATTTTGTTCTTTTATGTATTTAGCTGAACCAGAGAGCGTTCCACCTGTTCCTGTACATCCAAAAAGATGAGTAATTTTTCCTTCCGTTTGCTCCCAAATTTCTTTCCCCGTAGTTAGATAATGTGCTTCTACATTTAACTCGTTGAAATACTGATTAATATATACCGAATTAGGTGTTTCTGCGGTAATTCTTTTGGCTACTTCGTAGTAAGAGCGAGGGTCGTCAGCAGGAACATTGGCAGGACATACATAGACAGTCGCACCCAATGATTTTAGGAAAGCTATTTTCTCAGGCTTTGTTTTATCACTTACTGCAAGAATACACTTGTAACCGCGTAATGCGCTAATCATCGCTACCGAAAATCCTGTATTCCCAGAAGTAGTCTCTACGATGGTAGCACCTTTGGTTAAAATTCCTTTTTTCTCAGCGGTTTCTATAATGTGCAGAGCTATCCTGTCTTTCACAGAATGCCCTGGGTTATAAGATTCTAATTTTGCAAAAACCTTTGCAGGATTGTCCTCTACCACTTTATTAAGCCTTACCATGGGAGTATTCCCTATAAGACCTAAAATATTATCATAAACATTATTCATTTTCAATGATTTAAAGTAAAAGTTTTTAGTTTTTTGTGAATGAAAAAACCTAATAAAACTCCCAATATATCAGCCACAAAATCAGCTAGTTCCATACTTCTGCCCAGCTCCATTATCTCTTGCAGAACCTCTGTAATAGCGCCATATCCCGCCATTATTAAAACTGAAAACATATATTTTTGTTTTGGAAAAGCCATGCGATAGCAAAACCCCAATAAAACAAAAACTATAATATGAACAATTTTGTCCATATTATCAAAACTAAACCAAAGGGTTTCCCTTTTGATGTGAATTGGTTTGAGAAGTGTATAAGTAAGAAATGCCCAATAAATGGGCAGTATTCTATATCTAAATAAACGAGTTATTTTATCCAATCACTTCTTGATATTGTTCTGCAGAGAGCAGTTCGGACTGGTCTGCATCATTAGCTATTTTTAATTTTATAATCCATCCTTTCCCGTAAGGATCTGTATTTACCAACTCGGGTTCGCTTTCCAATTCTTCATTAAACTCTATAACCTTCCCAGAGATAGGCAGATACAAATCCGAAACTGTTTTTACAGCTTCTACACTACCAAAAACATCGCCTGCATTTAACTCTTCATCTACGCTTTCCACATCTACAAAAACGATATCTCCCAATTCACTCTGAGCAAAATCCGTGATACCTACAATAGCAGTATCTCCCTCTATTTTTACCCACTCATGGTCTTTTGTGTATTTAAGTTCTGCCGGTATATTCATTTTAAGTTTAAATTTTCTTCAAAATTAATTCAAATTTTTAATAAAACAAAATTAATTTCTAAATTTATGATATATTTCACAGAAAATAAATATTATTTTTTTGTATTTTCGCATGACACAAAATAAATCAAAAATGCAACAAAAATTTAACGCCAAGCAGATTCATATTTTAGAAATAGCAGAGGAACTCATTGCCGAAAATGGCTTTGAAAAGACTTCTGTAAGGGATATTTCGAACAAGGCAAAAGTAAATGTTGCGATGATTTCTTATTATTTTGGTTCAAAGGAGAAAATGATGTCCAGCCTCTATGAATACAGGGTGCAGCGTAGTAAAGAAAAATTCTCTGAATTTACCTCTACCATTACCTATGGAAACCCAGAAATGCAGATAAAAGAGCTGATAAATTTTATTGTAGGAGAGGTGTTTCAGTATAAGTATTTTCATGGTTTTGTGAAGCAGGAAATGAGGGATACGGACAGCGTAAGGGATATTTTGACAGAATATTATATAGTGTGCGTCAGGATTCTTGAAAAGATAATAGAAAAGGGAATCTCTACGGGAGTTTTCAAGAAAGCTGCCAAAGCAGAAGATCTGCTGGCAACCATTGTAGGAACGGTGCTTTTTACCGTAAGGAATAAGCCTTTTTATGAAAAATTTTTAAATTGTAGCATACAGGATTTGCCCTTTAATATAGAAAATAAAATAAAATCTCATCTCCATAACTGCGTTTTTTCGGTTTTAGGTTATGAGAAATATTGATTTCAATTTTAAAATACTCATAAAATTCTATTAAAATCCCTTTTTTGATAAAAAAAATTATACTTTTGCGGTTTAAATAGTTTTTGAACTAAATTTATGAAAAAATATGTTGTAATAGCATGGGCTTCATTGGCTCTTTTGTCTTGTAAAGGACAGCATGGAGCAGCAATGAAAAGTGCAGATAAAAATTTCATTTTAGAAACAGCCAACCAATACTATGCGAAGAAAAAATGGAGCAAAGCAATAGCATTATATGACCGACTGCCCAACTTGGTAGCAGGGACAGAAGATGCACCAGAAGTACTCTTTAAGTCTGCATATGCCAATTATTATGATAAAAATTATAAACTGGCAGGACATCAGTTTAGGAATTTTTCTACAGCATTTTCGCAAGATGCCCGAAGAGAAGAGGCGGCATATATGTCTGCAATATGCTATTATCAGGACTCTGCGGATTATAATTTAGACCAAGGCAGCACAGAAGATGCTATCAACTCTTTGCAGGATTTTTTGAATAATTTTCCTGATTCTGAAAGAACGAAAGATATTAACGAAAAAATAGAAAAACTTACCTTTAAGTTGGAATACAAAGCCTATGAACAGGCGAGAAACTATTTCAAAATAGCTGATTACAGAGCGGCTGTGGTGGCTTTTGAGAATGTTTTGGAAGACTATCCGAGCACTAAACTAAAACCACAGATTTTTGATTATATCATGAAATCTCGATACGAGCTGGGAATGCACTCCATCTATGATTTGAAGAAAGAAAGGCTGGAAAGTGCCATTGCTTTTTCTAAAGAATATGAAAAAACTTTTCCTGATTTCGCTAAGGAAATTGTTCATATGCGAGATAAACTGAGCAGAGAGCTGGAAAAGCATCTGGAACATATAAAAGAAGTAGAAGCCCGAAAAGCCGAATACCTGGAAAAACAGAAAGAACACGAGCAAAAACAAAAGCATAAAGAAGAAACCAAATAAATTTTGGATATTCTTAATAAATAACTAAATTTGCAACCTAAACTTTCCATTAAGATGAGAAATATAAATGATATAAAAGGAGAAGTAAATACTATAACTTACGACAGAAACAAGATAGAAGAAAAAGTAGGAAGCATCTACGAGGCTATCGTAATTATGGGAAAAAGAGCTGAGCAAATCGATATGGAGATTAGAACAGAACTCCACAATAAATTGGACGAATTTGCTACGAATAATGCCACATTAGAAGAGGTTTTTGAAAACAGAGAACAGATAGAAATTTCCAAATATTATGAGAAATTTCCTAAGGCGACTTCTATCGCTATCAGAGAGTGGCTGGATGGAGACATCTATTTCAGAAAAGTAGAAAAATAATAAAGGTTAGATAGTAATATTATTTTTTAGAGTATTGATTGAAAGGCTGTAATTATTAATAATTGCAGCTTTTTCATTTTTAAAGTATTTATTTAACTAAATTTGCATTCAAAATATTTTGATTATGAAACCCCTACAAGGCAAGAAAATACTTTTAGCCATTTCAGGCGGGATAGCAGCCTATAAAATGAATAACCTCGTGAGAGAATTTATAAAACAAGGCGCTGAAGTTCAGGTTATTTTAACTCCATCTGCTAAGAATTTCGTTACGCCGCTTACGCTTTCCACTTTATCCAAGAAACCTGTATATTCGGATTTTTATGGAGAAAATGGGCAGTGGAATAGTCATGTAGAACTTGGGCTTTGGGCAGATGTAATGCTTGTTGCCCCTTGCACGGCAAATACTTTGTCAAAGATGGTTAATGGAATATGTGATAATTTGGTGGTGGCAACCTATCTTTCTGCAAAATGCCCTGTTTTCATCGCTCCTGCGATGGATTTGGATATGTATGCCCACCCTTCCACGAAGAGGAATCTGGATTTGGCGAGGGCTTACGGACATTTCATAATCCCCGCAGAAACGGGAGAGCTGGCGAGCGGCCTTCATGGCGAAGGAAGGTTGGCCGAAGTGGAAACCATATACAATACTATTGCTGAGTTTTTAGCTCAAAAAGAAACAAAAAAAAGCCTGACAGGGAAAACGGTTTTAGTAACAGCAGGCCCTACATACGAGGCCATAGACCCTGTTCGGTTTATAGGAAATCATTCTTCGGGGAAGATGGGCTTTGCTCTTGCGGAGGAAGCTAAAAAAAGAGGTGCGGAGGTTATTTTAATCTCTGGCCCTTCATCGCTTAATGCTAGTGAAGGGATTGACCTAAAAAGAGTAAGCTCTGCTAAAGAAATGTATCAGGAGGTTTTTCAGCATTATGGGAAGGCAGATATTGCCATCATGAGTGCTGCTGTGGCAGACTATGCCCCTAAGGAAGTTGCTCCAGAAAAAATTAAAAAAAATGAAGAGGAAATGACCATCACATTAGTAAAAAATCCTGATATATTAAAGGCCATGGGAGAGCAGAAACAAAAACAATTTTTGGTGGGATTTGCTTTGGAAACGCAGAATGAAGAAGCGAATGCCAGACAGAAATTAGAGCGTAAGCATTTGGATATGATAGTGCTGAACTCCCTAAAAGACAGCGGAGCAGGATTTCAGAAAGATACCAATAAAATAAAAATATTCACTCCTGAGACAGAGAAAGAATATCCTCTGAAAACCAAAGAACAGGTAGCCAGAGATATTTTAGATTTTATAGAAAGCAGAATAGGGTAGTTTCTTTAAATATCTTATAAATATTTTTTAGGTTAAAATCAAAACAGCGTAAAAAACATTTTTCCCCTATTCATAGACATTTGCGATAGGTTCCGAACCTATCACGCCCACTTCCGAACCTATCGCACCCGCTTCAGAACCTATCGCACCTGCTTCGGAACCTATCGCACCCACTTCGGAACCTATCGTGACCGCTTCCGAACCTATCGCGCCCGCTTCTGAACCTGTCGCACCCGCTTCGGAACCTATCGCAACCACCTTCGTAGGTGTCTGCGACCACCTCGGAACCTATCATGACCACCTTTGTAGGTGTCTGTGACCACTTCGGAACCTATCGCAACCACCTTCGTAGGTGTCTGTGACCATCTCGGAACCTATTGCGACCATCTTCATAGGTATCTGTGACCACCTCGGAACCTATCGTGACCACCTTGGTAGGTGGTTACAGGGGCTTTGGAGGTGGTTAGAACTGCAAGTAGATAGGCATGACCTGCTCAGAGGATTTGAAATAGCCGTATAAAATAAGGAAACCAAAGAATACCGCAATGTAAAACACCAAGGGAAGCTTTCCCATTTTCTCTATCATCTGGTCTGCCATTTGGTCTGGGATGGCGTGCATCAGCATGGCTGCGGCTATCATCCAGACTACCAGTTTGTAGTTGTCATAGAATGCCCCCCATACGCTAAAATCAAAGTTGAAAGCAATCTGCTGTATCATTGCCATAGCGATGTCAAAATCTTCGGCCTTAAAGAATATCCAGCAGAAACACACGAAATGGAAGGTAAGGAGCACCATCACAGCATTATAAATCTTGGAGTTGCTAAACCCAGCAAAAGCCTTTCCAGTGAGCATCATCCATATTTTATGAATGCCGAGTGCAATGCCGTGCATCGCCCCCCAGATGATGAAATTCCAGCTTGCTCCGTGCCAGAAACCGCCCAGCAGCATGGTAGTGAGCAGGTTGAAATTGGCCGCGATGCCCTTAGGGTTTTTACCCAAAAGAGGCGGCAGGACGAAGATAAGCAGCAGTCCGCAGGTAACTATCCCCGAGATGAGATAAGACCACCCGAACAGATGGCTGCACATCATAAAACTACCCACAAGGAAAAGCACCACAAACAGGTATGAGGCAAAAGTAGCGTTTCGGTTTCCTCCCAGCGGAATGTAGAGATAGTCTTTCAGCCAAGAAGAAAGCGAGATATGCCAGCGGCGCCAGAACTCGGTAATGCTGCTGCTCTGGTAGGGCGAAAGGAAGTTGGGCGGAATCTTGAACCCCAGCCAAAGCGCCATCCCGATGGCAACATCACTATACCCGCTGAAATCACAGTATATCACCATAGCGTAGCCGTAGAGGGCTATCAGGTTTTCTAATCCCGTGTGCAGGGCAGGGTTGTCAAAGATGTAATTTACCAAGTTAAGGGTAATATAATCCGAGATGATGAGCTTTTTAATCAGTCCCGAAATAATCAGATAGAAACCTTTGGCGAAATCCCTCTCGTTGAGGTAATAGCTCTTGTCCAGCTGAGGGACAAAGTCATGTGCTCGGACGATAGGCCCCATCATCAGCTTTGGAAAAAACGAAAGGAACAGCAGGTAATCTACATATTTCTTGGCTGGTTCAAAATCGCCTCGGTAGACATCTATGGTGTAGCTTAGGTTTTCAAAGGTGAAGAATGAAATCCCTATCGGCAGGAGGATATGCAGAGGGTTGAACCCTGTATTGAATAGCTCATTGGAAACGGAGATAAAGAAGTTGGTGTATTTAAAGTAGAACAATACGCCTAAATTGACGATGATGCTCATCACCAGCAGAAAAGTTTTCTGGCTCTTGGCTTTAGCCCTGAATATGGCATTGGACAGCAGATAGTTGAACACTCCCGAAACCATTACCAGCAGGACAAAAGACCCGCTCGCCTTGTAGAAGAAATACAATGAAAACAGCGTGAAAACATATTTCCTTGCTGTCGGTTTATTTCTTAGCAGGTAAAACAAAAAGATAAACAGGAAGAAGAAATACACGAAGAAGCCATTGTTGAACAGCAGAGGGTTCTTCGGGTCGTATAAAAACTGATTAAAAAACGCTTGGGTATCAAATTTATTGATAAAATCAGAGAATGTATTCATTACTTGTTGGGTCTGTGGGTATGTTTTTGATAATCTTTCTGCAGGGCATCAAATAGTTTTTGAGCTAGAATTTCTGCACCTTTGTGGTTGGGGTGTATGTAGTCCTTGTTTGCCAGAGGCGGGGTTTCATTTGCCCATTTTACGATGGAGTTTTCTCCGCCCATGGTCTGGAACTGGTTGTAGAAAGCTATTTTATTTTGAAAGGCAAGCAGCGCCTGAGATTCTATAAGGTTGGGAAGCCCGATGGCCGTTTTGAACTGCCCATTGTATTTGAAAGCGCGGTCTGCTGAACCTACCAAAAGGAATTCAGCCCCTTTGAAAGCTCTTTTCATTTTCTCTACAGTAGGAGCAAAGGTCTTAAAGTAGTAGCTGTAGTCCGTATCTTTCGGGCGGAAAAGGAGATTTACGCCGTATTGCAGGACAATCAGGTCATAGGGATTGGCTTCTTGTATCGCCTGCATGAAGTCTTCATCGAGTTTGTTCAGCTCTACTCCTGTGATGCCTCTGAAAGAGAAATTATCCACAAAAACACCGCTTTCGCTTTCAAAACTTACGCCGTACAGCGGAGTAGAAATTCCTTCCGCAGAGATTTTTATTCTGTTGGAATGGTCATTGGCAAGAACCATTCTATTGACTTTTCTAGAAGGGTGGATGGTGGTAGAACTGCCATTAATGCTGATGTTTTCTTCATTACCACTCCCGAAGATAAGGGCTTTCTCTATGTTTGTGGTGCTTTCTCCAAGGGTGTTGTCCGTATAGCTTCCTGTGCCGCTGCCGGAATATCGGTATCCTGAGATGTAGAGGTTTTTGGCATTTTTAGTCATGAAATTAGCATCAGACCAGCCCTTTGCAGAAATACTGGCTGTCTGGCGGAATCCTGCTACATTAGAGGAAATTGGGAGAAATCCTACACCGGAACCGCCGTATTCTTTTTGTAAAAGCAGGCGAAGGGTCTGCGTCATAAGGTCGCCTTCTATCATACTATCGCCAAGGTAAGCGATGCGTATTTTTACCTTTTCGCCCTTTTTTAATCGGTGGAGTTTTTCCATCAGCGAAGGAAGGGCTGTAACCTCTCCTGCTTGAAAATTGGTGATTAGGTTTGGTTTTTCATAAAGGTTGAAATCTTCCTTTGAGTGGTTTGCTTCTTGTATGGCGAGCAGCGAGTCTTTTTTGTTCTGTAGTGAGTTTGCGTTTTTAGAATCGTCTTCACTTGAAGTAAAGACTTCCGAAACAAGATTTACACGGTCAAAAGGCTCCCAGCTGAAACCAGAAACCTGCATCACTACGGATATAGCAAAATATATTGCGGTGCATGATAAGGTCAGTAATAAGACCTTTTTATTAACATTTTTCAAGGACAATAAAATAAAATTCCCCGCAAAAATACAATATTTTGAATATCATCTGCAAGGAATAAAAATAAAAAAGCAGCACATTTTGCGCTGCTTTTCTTCTAACTATTTAATTCGTATTTTGAAATAATAAGATTAACTCTTCTCATCCATTCCTTTGGCTGTGTGGAATATCCCGCGCCTGCAATGGCTGCTACCCAGTCTGTGTGGTCGCTGTTTCCTTTTAGTTTGGAATAGTATTTTTTTCTTGCTACTAATTCGCAGAATGCTTTATAAGATTCTTGCACAGAAGGAAAACTTTTGTATTTGGATTTATTTACTGTGTTTTTTCCTACAATTCCAAAGTGGTTGTTTAGGGTTTTGCTGTTTTTACTTGTCCCCCCGCCTGTTTCTACAAAGGCGATAGCAAGGATAATGGCACTCGGTATTCCGTATTCTTTGGAAAGCTGCTCAGCCATCGGTTTGTGGTTGTTGATGTAGGTATGCTGTGCATTTGCCAAATGAGAAAATAGAAATAAAAGAATACTTACAATTCCTGTTTTAAAATTTGTAAAATGTTTCATAACCAAATTATTTTGTTTCATTTTCGGGTGCAAAAGTATCCCATAAAGTCGGCAGGATAAAAATTTTTTAGAGTTTTTAACATGTTTTCGGACATTCTGTCACAAAAAACAAAGTTCAAATGTTAAAATTCTTTAACATTTTACGTGATTAAAATAAGTTTAAAATTTCTATTGATTTCGTATACAATAAATTGTATATCTTTGTTGCCAATTAAAAATAATAAAAAATGGCAAAAATAACATTAGCAGGAAATCCTATCAATACGCTTGGAGAGCTTCCTGCAGTAGGTGAAACGGCTAAACCATTTACTTTGGTAGCGGCAGACCTTTCAGAGAAGACATTAGCGGATTTTAAAGGTAAAAGATTAGTTCTCAATGTATTCCCAAGTGTAGATACAGGAGTTTGCGCCGCTTCGGTAAGGAAATTCAACCAAGAGGCATCTTCTCTTGAAAACACCGTAGTTATCAATATTTCTAAAGATTTACCTTTTGCATTGGATAGGTTTTGCGGAGCAGAAGGGCTTAAAAATGTTGTAAATCTTTCTGATTTTAGAGGAAGTTTTTCAGATGATTATCAGCTCACGATTACAGATGGCCCTCTGAAAGGGCTGGCGAGCCGTGTGGTAATTATTCTTGATGAAAACGCTAAAATCCTATATACCGAGCAGGTTTCCGAAATCAAAGAAGAGCCTGATTATCAAAAAGCATTAGCAGTTTTAAAATAAAATTTGGATAAGAAAACAGCCTCATAACGAGGCTGTTTTTCTATATATCATGAAAAAAATCTTAGAAATTTTATTAGGAAGAGTAGGTCACATTAAGTACTGATACGGCGTGAATTTTGTTGATGGTGGAATATCTAATAACTCTGTTTTAGTGCTTCCAAAATGAATTTGAAATCCAGATATGCCTGCTATAGTTCCCGAATGAGCACGAATTTCAGCAGGGAAATCGGGCAAAGTATTTGAGGTCATTTCCGAAAAAAGCCACAGTCTGGCTAAACTGCGCTCCCGTGAGCTGTATCCCGTCTCCAGAGTCTCCAGCAAATAATATTACAGCATTTTTTAGTTCCTTTATATTCATAGATGAATGAAAAAAATAATGCCCAAAGATATTAAATTTGTTTTTGAATGAAAATTATTGATTTTCAATGAAATATTATTTTATGAATAAAAATCTAATTTGGAATAAATAAAATTTGTATATTCGCTGACTTTAAATATATAAGCTATGAAGAAAATTTTGTTTGCTATAGGATTCCTTTTGATTTCCACAGCAGAATTGGCAGCGCAGTCTTTGTCAGAAATTATTAATCAAAAAGAAACAATCTTAGTAGATGTAAGAACTCCAGAAGAATTTGCACAAGGAAATGTGAAAAATTCTATAAATATTCCAATCACAGAATTAGAAAATAACCTATCTAAACTGGAAGGAAAGAAAAATGTGGTGGTATTTTGTAAGGCAGGAATAAGAGCTGCAAAAGCAGAAAAAATCCTTAAGGACAAAAAAATAAAGAATGTTTACAACGGAAAAACTTGGGAAAATGTAAAATCTTTGGTTAAAACCAATTTGGATAACTCTGAAAATTATAACTCTGAAAAGCCTCATTTTAATATACTGAGAGATTCAGAAAAAGTAAAACAAGTAGCGGTATCATTAGGAAAGAACGGAGTTTTTAAAAAACATAAAACTTCTACGCCAGCTTCTTTGGTTGTTTTAAAAGGAGAAATCAAGTTTATTATAAACGAACAAGAGATTATTTTAAGACCTAATGACTACTATGATATTCCAGTAGATGTGGAGCATGAATTGGTAGGTTTGTCCAAAGAAAATCTATTCGTAGTGACTAAACAGAAATAATTTTTTTAACCTAAAAATAAAAACGCCGAGCAATTTTGCTCGGCGTTTTTCGGTTATTTACTTGGAATATTTTTTAGAATATCTTTCAAGAAATCCCAGAATTTCTGTGTAGAAGAAATGCTTGCTCTTTCATCAGGTGAGTGTGCGCCCTTGATAGTAGGCCCGAAACTTACCATTTCCATTTTAGGATAGTGAGCTCCGATGATTCCACATTCTAATCCAGCATGACACGCCACCACATTTGGTTTTGAACCAAATTTATCTGTGTAGAGTTTCTCCATTATTCGGAGAATTTCTGAATTTGGATTTGGTTTCCAGCCAGGGTAAGAGCCACTAAACTCTACATTTAGCCCACCCAGTTCAAAAACTGCTTTTAGTTGGTTAGCCACATTGAATTTAGAAGACTCCACAGATGAACGGGTAAGGTTTAGAATTTTTAAACCACCATCTTTTAGTTCCACTCTGGCGATGTTGTTGGATGCCTCCACTAGGTCAGCCACATCAGGAGACATTCTGTATACGCCGTTGTGAGCGGATTTCAGCACGCGGATGATTTGGGCTGAATTTTCTTTGGAAAGACCATTTTCAGAGCTTTCAGTTTTTTCAATATTGATAACCAAATCCTTTTCAATGCTGGCAAATTCCTGTAAAATTTCAGCTTTTAATTCATTGGCTTCTGCAATGAAATCATCAGCTTTTTTCACTGAAAAAATAGCTGTAGCCTCTCTTGGAATAGCGTTTCTAAGTCCGCCGCCATCAATGGAAATCAGCTCTATTTCTTGACTATCAATGCTGTTGTAGAGCAGTCTTCCAAGGAGTATATTTGCATTCCCGAAACCTTTGTGGATGTCCATTCCAGAGTGTCCGCCTTGCAGTCCTTTGATTTCTATTTTTACTAAATTTCCTTTCGTAGGAGCAGTTTTGTAGGTTTGTGTAGCCGTCACATCCACACCACCAGCACAGCCTATATCTATTTCGTCATCTTCTTCTGTGTCTAGGTTTAGGAGGATTTCGCCTTTTAGTACATTGGGTTTCAAGTTAAAAGCTCCTGTCATTCCAGTTTCTTCATCTATCGTGAATAGGGCTTCTAATGCAGGATGAGCGATATCACTGCTCTCCAAAATACTCATAGCAGCCGCCACACCAAGCCCATTGTCCGCACCGAGTGTAGTTCCTTTTGCTTTCACCCAGTCGCCATCTACGAACATTTGAATTCCTTGATTTTCAAAGTCAAAATCCACATCATTGTTCTTTTGACAAACCATATCAAGGTGAGACTGCAGAACGATGGTTTTGCGATTTTCCATTCCTACTGTTGCAGGTTTTCGGATGATGACATTTCCTATTTCATCCACTTGAGTATCAAGGTTTAGGCTTTCTCCAAAATTCTTGATAAACTCTATTACTCTCGCTTCTTTTTTGGAAGGTCTTGGAA
>CAUQHD010000015.1:0-16257 GCA_963517805.1 uncultured Flavobacteriaceae bacterium
TGAATTAGGCTGGTTCTAAAAAAATCCTTACTTTTGTTAGCATGTTAGAAAGCGTTTTAAATAAAATATTCAATCTTTTCATTCTCAGAAGGATGAAAGGAATAAACCAGTTTATCGAGCGTCCTATCGAGACTCAGCAGAGAGTTTTGTTTTCCCTGCTTTCTCAAGCGAAAAATACGGAATATGGGAAACTTCATCATTTTGAAGAAATTAAGTCTTATGAGGATTTCAATAAGCAGGTTCCCATCGTGTCATACGAGGATTTTGAACCTTTTATCGAGAAGGCGAGACAGGGAAATCCTGATGTTTTTTGGCCTGGTAAAATAAAACATTTCGCGAAATCATCTGGAACGACTAACGCAAAGAGCAAATTTATTCCAATTTCAGATGAAAGCCTTCAAAACTGCCACTATAAGGCAGGGAAAGACCTTTTGGCGATTTATATTAACAATCATAGAGACAGCAATTTATTTAAATTTAAAAATCTAAGATTAGGCGGAAGTGCCGAACTTTATGAAAGTTTTGGGACAAAATTCGGTGATTTATCAGCAATTTTGATAGAAAATCTGCCTTTTTGGGTAGAAAGAACCACCACGCCGAGCAGAGAAGTTTCCCTCATGTCCGAATGGGAAACCAAACTAAAAGCCATAGTTTCAGAAGTGAAAAACAAAGATGTAGGAAGCCTCACGGGAGTTCCCAGCTGGATGATGGTGCTTCTGCAAAGGGTTTTGAAAGACACAGGAAAGAAAACTATTTCTGAAGTCTGGCCAAATCTGGAAGTGTTTTTCCATGGCGGAATTAGTTTTGTGCCGTATAGAGAGCAGTATAAACAGCTGATAGGCAGGGATATCCGCTATTATGAAATTTATAATGCCTCGGAAGGATTTTTCGGAATTCAAGACCGATTTGGCAGCGATGAAATGCTCCTCATGCTGGATTATGGAATTTTCTATGAATTTATCCCAATGGATACTTTTGGGACAGAAAATGCAAAAGCAGTTTCGCTGGAAAATGTAGAATTAGGGAAAAATTACGCAGTCGTTATCACTACTAATGGCGGACTTTGGCGCTATCTGATAGGCGATACGATAAGATTCACAGATTTGAAGCCGTTTAGATTTAAAATCTCGGGAAGAACCAAACATTATATCAATGCATTCGGCGAAGAGCTGATGATAGACAATGTGGAAACAGCCCTCTCTAAGGCTTGTCAAGAAACCAATGCGAAAATCACGGATTACACAGGTGCGCCAGTCTATATGAAAGATGGCGAATCTGGCAGCCACGAATGGATGATAGAGTTTTCCACAGAGCCGAATGATTTTGGGCGTTTTTCTGAAATCTTTGATGAAACACTGAAATCCTTAAACTCTGATTATGAGGCGAAAAGATACAATAACATGACCCTGAAACCGCCGATTATCCATAAAGCGAGAACCAATCTCTTCTACGACTGGATGGCGTCTCGTGGGAAGCTGGGCGGACAGAATAAAGTCCCGCGCCTCAGCAATGACAGACAATACATAGAGCCTCTTTTAGAAGAGAATAAATAATAAAAACTCCTTTTTTAAAGGAGTTTTTTATTAATTTTTGAAGGCAATAAAATCCATCTTGTTTAAACTAATTGCACTGATACTTTTAGAAAAATTCATAATAAAATCTATGGTTTCCTTTTTGGGCATAAGTACAATTTTAGCAAAATTGTAGTTTTTTTTCATAGGTGAGAATTTACTTTTATTTCTCGAACGAAAAAAACTGTTAATTATTATGATGTTAAAACAATTTTATTTTCTGCAATTATTTTTCTAATGTTCATCAAGGCGTAGCGCATTCTGCCGAGAGTAGTATTGATACTTGTATTTGTCAGCTCTGCTATCTCTTTGAATGTCAGTTCATCATAGAAACGCATTTTGATGATTTCCTGCTGGTTTTCAGGAAGTAAGGACATGATGTTTTTCAGGTCAGTATATATTTGGTTCAGAATCAATCGTTCTTCTATATTGTCTTCAGTTTCTTTTATTGTATCGAATATAGAGAATTCCTCATCTTCATAAGAGGTATCGGAGACCTTTATGTATTTTGATTTCACACGGAAGTAATCTATAATAAGATTAGAGGCAATGCGTTTAGCCCAAAGGATAAATTTATCCTTTTCTGCGTATTTCCCTTCTTTCAGTTTTAGGATAATTTTAATAAAAGTATCTTGGAAGAAGTCATTTGCCAGTTCTCCATCCAATACTTTATAAAAAATAAAAGAAAACAGCTCCCTTTGGTGTCTCTCTATTAGAGTAGCTAAGGCCTGTTCATCGCCGTTTTGATAGTTAGCAATCAGTTTGCTGTCTGGTAGTTTCATAATCCTACATTTAGTGGTAAAGACAGCTTTCGCATCTGTTACCTATTCATAATGTAGAGGTGTTTTTCATTTCGTTGTGCTTTTTTATTGATACAAATGTAGAAAAAATATCTTAAAAACCAACATTTCTTTCTTAAAACCTTATTTTTTTAGGACAGAAGTCGGGAGATTTATCACAAAACCGAAATTTATCCCATGAAGTCGCTTGCCATGCAGGTTTTGTCCTACAAAAGAAAAAGCATATCCTGCCCGAAAATCTACAATACCCAGAATACTTATCCCAGCATAGGGTGCTACATACTTAGTAGTAGCCTCTGCGCCTATCATATAGTAATAAGCATGCGCCACATCTATATTTTTTCGGAAGTTGAGGAGGAGGTCTCCCTGTATTTTCGGTATGATGGCAAATTTACCATTCGCAGTTCCCAGCAGTGCCGAACCGCCGATGCGGAAAGCAATGTTGTCTTCCTTTAAAAAGAGAATTTTGCCGCCCACTTCGCCGAAACTTTGGTTTTGGTAGTGATACCCTATCGTAATCATGGGGTGGGTTGTATATTGTGCTTTAAGATTAAAAAAACCAAACAGCAGAAACAGCACCGGAATATTTTTATAAAACTTCATTTTGATTAAAATTAAAATGCAAAAGTAAAAAAATCATCCGACATGTATCTTTTCTCCTTTGTGATTTCCTGATTTTCCTTCCGAAGCGGCAAAATATCCCAGCAGATAAGTAAAACATCCCTCCGATGAGGTCTTTTGTCCCTCCGATGAGGTAAAAGACCTCAACGATGAGACAAAATGTCTTAATGATAAGGTTAAAAGCCCCAACGATGAGGCAAGAGACCTCAACGATGAGACAAAATGTCTTATAGATAAGAAAAAAGACCTCAACGAAGGGACAAAAAACCTCATCGGATATATAAAAGACCTCATCAGAGAAATAAAAACCCTGTCAGGAAAAAGAAAAAGCCCCATCACTGGGACTTTTTGTCTATACGAAGGTTATTTCTGTCCCTCCGAAGGTTTTTCGGTATCCGTGTTATCTTTCTTTTTTTTCGTTCTTGTAAAAAACTGCTTCAGTTCACGGTGCTTATCTTCATACCCTGCAATGTTTGCTCCAGCCTTATAGCTGGTATAGGCATGGTCATTCAGTGCATCATGGTAGTTATCATGGTCGTGCAGGGTTTTAGCATTTTTTAGTTTCAGTATGATAGCATCCAGCCGGTTCAGGCAGTTTTCGTAGAGTTTTCTACTTTCAAAATCTTTCTCAAATTCCATCCAATCTACATCCTGAGAGGCGAGGTCACGCTGGGATTTCATGAAATCATACACCTTATTGATGAAGAGTTTGTTCTGTTCATTCACGCTTCCGTAGCGGTGTCTTTCCTCTGGGGAGAGGGTTACATTCAGTGGCTGGAGGGCTTGTTCTAGTTGGGTAAGCGCTTGTTCTAGTGCGTTTTTCTGTTGTCCATCTAAGTGGATATTGTTTAAATGTTTTAGACTCATGACAATTAATATTTTGAAATACAGACAAATATAAACATCTTTGAGAAAAATAAATTTTTTCACATTTTCTTCCTCCGGAGGGACAAAAAGCCTGTCCAGACCTACAAAATATCTATCCGGAGGGACAAAAAGCAGGATAGGGGGACAAAAAAAGGCTAAAATCTATATGGATTTTAGCCTTTAAAAAATAAAAACCTATTTTTATTTTCCTCCTTGGTAAAGAACTTTATTTAATCTAATGATAAAATCTACATTTCTAACCCCAGGTGAAACATCCGCAAAATTCACTTCATAAATCTGATTATTCTTCACCGCATTGATATCCTTCAAGATAGGATGATTTTTGATGAAGTTTGCTTTTTCTTCGGGAGTCATGTTTCTAGACTGCGTGTCCGTGATGAAAATCACATCTGGATTTCTATGCACTACACTCTCAAAAGACACGAACTCATAGGCTGTCCCAGCATCTTCATAAATATTGACACCTCCTGCCTGACGAACCAAATCTGCCGCCAAAGAAGAGAAAACCCAAATCCCATTGTTAATAGAAGAAAGTATCATCACTTTTTTCTTTTCGTTTTCAGGTTTAACTACGAATGTTTTTTTAGCCTCAGCAAGTTTAGATTTCATTCCTTCTACTACTTCCTTCGCTTTGTCATTTACATTAAAGATTTTTCCCAGCATATAGAAATCCTCGTATACAGTTTCTATCGTAGCGTTTGGAGTCTGGATGGTTTTTGGCGTAAATGGAGCAATTCCCTGAGCCAAAAGCTCCTCTGGCGAACCCGTAGATTCTGAACTAAGGTCACCATCACTAGACACAAAATCTGGCTCTCTAAGAAGGAATGCCTCTTTGGTCATTTTAAAACTATGCCCTATGAATTTATATTCATCTGGAACTTTCTCATATTCCTTTTCAAATTGCTTGGAAACAGGGCCTTCCGTAGTTCCCACCACTATTCTATCGCCTAGACCTAAAGCCAAAAGCATCTCTGTCATATGAGGCGTAAAAAGAGCCGCACGCTGTGGCGGTGTTGTAATGGTCACTTTTAAATCCCTAGTCCCATCGTGATAGGTGTATTCTACTTTTTCCATTTTAGGAGCGTTAGCCTGCGCCTTATTACCTTGTGTTTCTTTCTTCCCTGAGCAAGAGACAGCGAGTAGCCCCAATGCTATTGAATACCAGATTTTATTCATATTTTATAAGTTTAATTATTTAACTGCTATAATTCTAAACATCGGTGCATAAGCATTGATTTCCTGATGTTCCTTGTCATAGACCTCATCATTGATATTATAATCAAAAGCCATTTTGGAAAACCCTAAATCCAAAAGACAATTAACATCCCAAGCAGGTCTTCTCTCCTTGGAAAGCGGAAGTGTTTTTGCGATGTTCTCCATTCGTGCTTCCATTCCATCTGGCAGGACTTCTTGGAGTTTCTTGTCTGGATGTTCATCATGGTATTTATGTAGATTTTCATCAAAAAGATAAGAATACCAATTGGAATCAAAATTTATCATTTTTCCTCCCTTTTTCAGTACTCTTTTCCATTCTTTGTAAGCATCTTTTGGGTGAGGAAGATTCCATGTGACATTTCTAGTGACAATGACATCAAAAGTATCATCCTCAAAAGGCAGCTGTTGTGCATCCAGCAGCTGGAAATTCACCTTCGCTCCGAATTTCTGTGCATTCTGCGTCGCCTGTTCTATCATCCCTTTGCTCGAATCTACTGCGGACACTTCAAAATTCGGATTTCTTCCCAGCAGCACCGCGAACATCCCAGGCCCTGTCCCGATGTCTAATATCTTCAAATTCTGGTTTTTATCAATATCTCCATAGAGAATATTTTCCCAATTCTGGGCATTGTCCCCATAAAGCTCCTGCAATGTAGAGTCACTGTATGTTTTGGAGCGCTCTGTCCAGTAATCTCTGATTATTTCACTTATTTCGCTCATTTTCTTCTATTTAGTGTTAAAAAAGTATATTTTGTTAGCAAAATTAACAATAAAAAACCATACGAAGATGATTTCAAGTGCTGATATTTATCACAAAGTTTTTATAAAATATATGTTTATAAAATAAAAATTCCTCTCAGCTTTTCGGCTAAGAGGAATTGGGTAAAATTTATAATTTTAATTAAAGAGAAACTCTTACGAATCTTACTACTTCAAGATCTGGGTTTACAGATTTCACATATTGAGAAACTTTCATGTCTCCGTCTTTGATGTAGTTTTGGTCAAGCAATGCTTTCTCTTGGTCTAGAGAAGTGTTATCGCTGATGAATCTCTGAACTTTACCAGGTAAGATTTTATCCCAGATTTGTTCTGGCTTACCTTCAGCTTTCAATTCAGCTTTTGCATCTTCTTCTGCTTGTTTTAGAACTTGCTCTGTCAACTGTGCATAAGAAACATATTTAGGAACATTTTTCAATGGTTTTCCAAGTCTTACAAGCTCCTCGTTATCTTTCTCGATAGCTGCGATTCTTGCATCTGTTTCTGCTGCTATGAACTCAGGAGAAAAATCTTTGTAAGAAAGAACTTCTGGGCTCATAGATGCTACCTGCATACTGATGTTTCTCGCTGCTTCTGCTGCTCCGTCTACTTTAGCAGACAATGCTGTGATAGCTGCGATTTTGTTTCCTGCGTGGATATAAGCCGCCAAGAAAGGTCCTTCGATTCTTTCGAATGCACCAATTTCTATTTTCTCTCCGATAACTCCTGTTTGCTCGATAAGTTTTTCAGCAACTGTAATTCCGTGGAAATCAGAAGCCAAGAACTCTTCTTTAGAAGCATAGTTCATTGCTTGTTCTGCTAATTCGTAAGCCAATTCTACGAAAGCATCGTTTTTAGCAACGAAGTCCGTTTCGCAGTTTAGAGAGATGATAGCACCTAGTGTGTTATCCTCGTTTACTCTTGCGATTACAGCACCTTCAGTAGATTCTCTATCTGCTCTATTTGCTGCGATTTTTTGTCCTTTTTTTCTAAGGATTTCGATGGCTTTTTCAAAATCTCCTTCAGCTTCTACCAAAGCTTTTTTGCAGTCCATCATTCCTGCACCTGTTGTGTTTCTTAGTTTAGCTACATCTGCTGCTACTGGTGTATACATAATTATAATATTTTTTATATTTTTGTAGATAATTAGTTGGCAAAGATACAAATTTTTATAAAGATGAAAAAAACGATTTTACTTCTTTTAGTTTTTTCTGCGATTAAAATTTTTGCTCAGTCAAAATATACCATAGAGCAAGTAGAAAAATCCAATGATACAAAAGTATTGGCAAATTTTATTGTTAATAATCCTGATCACCCAAAAACACCAGAGCTAAAAAAGAGAATGGCTCAGCTCGTTGCTGTAAATCATAGCACTGATGAGGCCAGTAAAAGCCACGCTTCTGCTTCTAAAACCACACAAAATCACACAACGAAGCATAGTAAAAAACACGATAAAAAGAAGCATGAGGAAACAGCCGAGATACTCAATCATTTACTGAATGACAGCTCGAAAAGTAATAGTGTTCTTGTTGCGATTAAAAATCAATCCAAATGCAGTATTTCTGTTAATTTTAAAGGTAAAAAAGCCTATGTGCTGAATATTCCGGCCAATTCTACGGGAAGAATACTTGTAGATAAAGGAACTTATAAAATCTCTTCTTTAATCTGTAATGCACAGTTTCATACAGAAAAGCACATACAAAGCGGTATCCAAATGACACTTAATTCAAAATAAAATAAAAACAGAGCTAAATTCTTAGCTCTGTTTTTGTTTTTATCCTTTGTATTGCCCCATTTCTACAAATTTCTCTTGTCTTTGGGCAGCCAATTCTTCTCCTGTAAATCCTTTGTATGCTTTTATATTCTTTAAAATTGTGTCTTTCACATTCGCAAACGCTTCAGTTGGTTCATAGTGCGCTCCGCCAAGAGGCTCTGTGATGATGCCATCTATTAACTTTTCTTTCAGCATATCTTGTGCTGTAAGTTTCAGTGTATCGGCAGCAGTTTCTTTGTATTCCCAGCTTCTCCAAAGAATAGAAGAACAAGACTCTGGCGAAATCACTGAATACCAAGTGTTTTCCATCATATAAACCTTGTTCCCTACACCTATTCCCAAAGCTCCACCACTAGCTCCCTCACCAATAACAATAGCGATTACAGGAACTTTCAGAAGGCTCATTTCAAAAATATTTCTTGCAATAGCCTCACCTTGCCCTCTTTCCTCAGCCTCAAGACCAGGATAAGCCCCAGGAGTGTCTATCAAAGTCACGATAGGCATGTTAAATTTTTCTGCTAACTTCATCAATCTCAATGCCTTACGGTAACCATCAGGATTAGACATCCCAAATCTTCTGTATTGTCTTTCCTTCGTAGTTCTTCCCTTTTGTGTTCCGATAACCATCACACTTTGACCATTTATCTTTATCATCGCTCCTATCATGGCTGGGTCATCCGCAAAACATCTATCGCCATGAAGTTCTACAACACTTCCCTCATCCGCTATTCCGTGGATATAGTCCAAAGTATAGGGTCTGTCTGGGTGGCGGGAAAGCTGCACTCTCTGCCATGGCGTAAGGTTGCCATAGATTTTTTTCTTAGTTTTGATTATTTTTTCTTCTATCTGTTTACAAGTTGCTGAAACATCCACTCCGCTTTCTTCGCCTACGATGGCACATTTTTCATATTGTTCCATCAACTCTTTTATCGGTTGTTCAAAGTCTAAAAATTCCATAGATAACTTATTCAATTTTGGGACAAATTTAGTAAAATATTCATTGATAACAATTTTAGAAATTTTTTTTCAGTGCTTCATCTATTCTGTGCAGACTTTCATCTTTACCCAGAATCTCTAAAATGTCAGGGACATCAGGGCCTTTCAGTTCCCCCACTAAACAAAGTCGGAGCGGCATCATTACCCGTCCCATTCCAAGTTCTTTGCTTTCTGCAAAATGATGTATGGCTTCTTTTAGAGTTTCTGCTTTAAAATCAGCCTCTTTCAAAGCCTCAGAAAGACTTCTGATAATATCCGAAGTGTCTTCTTTCCATGCTTTTTTTACGGCTTTTTCATCATAGGAGAGGGGAGTTTCAAAGAAGAACCTGCCATCGTGGTAAATATCTTTCACGAAAGATGCTCTTTCTTTCATTAATGAAACTATTTTTTCTAATTTTTCTTCGGAAAGGTTGGCTTTTTTTACATCTTCTATTTGTTTGAGAAGCGCTACTAGTTCGGCATTGCTTTTCTTTTGAAGATACTGATGGTTGAACCATTCAGCCTTTTCTTTACTGAATCTCGCTCCCGCTTTATGCACTTTGTAAAGGTCAAATTCCCGTGCCATTTCCTCTAAACTAAGTATTTCTCTGTCCTCCGCAGGTGACCAGCCAAGCAGTGCCAAGAAATTCACAAACGCTTCTGGAAAATAGCCCTCTTCGCGATAGCCTTTGTAGGTTTCGCCTGAGGCTTTGTCATGAAAATCAAGCGGAAACACAGGAAACCCAAACTTTGCCCCGTCTCTCTTGCTGAGTTTCCCTTTGCCTTCGGGTTTTAGGATAAGGGAAAGGTGGGCAAACTGCGGTGCTTCCCAGCCCATAGCCTCGTATAGAAGGACATGCAGCCCCATAGATGGCAGCCATTCTTCCCCGCGGATGACATGGGAGATTTTCATCTCGTGGTCATCTATAATGTTGGCAAAATGATAGGTAGGCATTCCATCGTTTTTGACTAAAACTTTATCATCCAAAGTATTGGTATTGACAGAAAATTCACCTCGGATAATGTCTTCCAGATGAAGCGTTCTGTCCAGCGGCATTTTGAACCTTACTACATAGGGAGTTTTTTCATCTAAAAGCTTTTGAACCTCATCGGCAGGGAGAGATAGGGAGTTCCTTAATCTGTTTCGAGTTTGGTAATTGTATGCGAAGACTTCGCCTTTTGCTTCATACTCTTTGCGGATTTCATCCAATTCTTCGGCAGTATCGAATGCGATGTAAGCATAGTCTGTTTCCAGTATTTTTTGGGTATATTTATCATAGATGGTTCTTCGCTCAGACTGGCGGTAGGGAGCGTAAGGGCCTCCGTGTTTAGGGCTTTCATCAGGGATGATGCCGCACCACTCCAGAGCCTCCATGATGTGGTCTTCTGCTCCTTCCACAAAACGGGCGGTATCTGTATCTTCTATTCTTAGGACAAACTCGCCGCCTTGGTTTTTGGCGAATAAATAATCGTATAATGCCGTTCTGACACCTCCTAAATGCAGTGCCCCCGTAGGACTCGGAGCAAAACGCACTCTTACTTTTTCCATAATCAAATTTTATAAGTGCAAAAATATTGTTTTTTTATTAAATAAGATAATGAATCGGGTAGGAGGGAAGAATGTTTTTGAAAATAAAAGTTTTATTGAAATTTTCTGAGATATTAAAAAAAGAAAAACCACACCATAGAGATTGGAGTGGTTTTTAAATTATTTGTTTTTAGCAGAACTCTTCATAAGCTGCCTGTAAATTAGCAGCGATAGCTCCTGCTGGATGCCCTTCTATATGGTGTCTCTCTATCATATGAACAAGCTCACCATCTTTGAACAAAGCAATAGATGGAGAAGACGGCGGGAATGGCGCCATGTGTTTTCTGGCTTCTGCTACAGCTTCCATATCAAATCCCGCAAAAGCAGTCACCAAATGATCTGGTTTCTTGTCTCCTGTAAGGGAGTAAAGCACCCCTGGTCTTGCTGCTCCAGCAGAGCAACCACACACGGAGTTGATAACCAATAGCGTTGTCCCTTTCTGCCCAAGTGCTTCTACAACCTGCTCTGGCGTTGTAAGGTCTTTGAAACCATTTTCTGTAAGTTCTTCCTTCATAGGAATTACCAATTCTTCTGGATACATAATTTTATTTTTATCAATTTTGGATTAAACAATATTTTAAATAGTTGAAAGTCTTAGTGTATTGGTTTTTCCGCTTTCATATACAGGCATCGCATTTAGATTTACTACAAAATCTCCTTGCTTCACAAAACCATAATTACTTGCCAGCATATTTACCTGAATAACCGTTTCATCGGTAGATTTCTGCATATCATAATAGAATGCTCTAACTCCCCAAAGAAGGTTAAGCTTTGCTAAAACCCTTCTATCTGAGCAGAATACAATGATGTGAGCATGAGGTCTATGAGCCGAAATCTGGAACGCTGTATAGCCTGAATTGGTAAGCGTGATGATACCTTTTGCATTAGCCTTTTTAGCAATTCTCACCGCAGAATAGCAGACCATATCTGTGATGTAGCGGTCTTCGTCTTCAGTTTCTATTTTTTCAATAGGCTTGTTGCTGCTCATATAGAGTTTGTCTTTTTCGATATTGCTCACGATTTTAGCCATGTTTTTAATCACATCCACAGGATATTTTCCCACAGAAGTTTCACCAGAAAGCATCACAGCATCAGCGCCATCTAGCACGGAATTGGCCACATCATTCACCTCTGCACGAGTTGGCGTCAGGCTGTTTATCATGGTTTCCATCATTTGTGTAGCGATGATTACAGGTCTGGCATGATTTCTTGCTGCTTCTACTAATTTTTTCTGAACCACAGGAACTTCTTCCATTGGGATTTCTACTCCTAAATCTCCTCTGGCAACCATGATTCCATCACATTCTCTTAGGATTTCATCCATGTTTTCTACACCTTCAGGTTTTTCTATTTTGGCAATAATAGGAGTATTAAGCTTTCCATTGGTATGATTTTGAATCAAATCTTTCAAATCTTTGATGTCCTGCGCGTGTCTCACAAAAGAAAGTGCAATCCAGTCAAACTCATTATCCAGCATAAATTTAGCATCCTCTATGTCCTTTTCTGTAAGGGCAGGGAGCGAAATCGCTGTATTAGGAAGGTTTACTCCCTTTTTAGAGCTGAGCGGGCCGCCTTGTATTGCTTTTGCTTTTACAATATCTTTTTGATTGGTTTCTATAACTTCAAAAACCAATTTACCATCATCTATCAGAATTCTCTCGCCTACTTTTACATCTTTTGCAAATCTTTCGTAGGTCATATACACTCTAGAAGCATCACCCTCTACATTTTCATTCGTAAAAGTAAGAATGTCCCCAGGGTTGATAAAAGAACCTTCTTTCACAACACCCACACGGAGTTTAGGCCCTTGCAAATCCCCAAGAATAGCCGTATTAAAGCCATACTCTTGGTTGATAGAACGGATAAGTTCCACATTTTTCTTCACCAAATCATAGTCGGCGTGAGAAAAATTAATTCTAAACACATCCACTCCTTCTTTTATCATTTCTATCATGGTTTCTCTGCTAGAAGACGCAGGTCCCAATGTCGCTATTATCTTTGTTTTTTTCATGTCTTTATTTATCATAAAATATTATTTGGTATAGTTCATGTTCTGAAGACAGCTGGAATTCTTCTACGGAATCCACCCAATCCTGAGGAAAATTTATATTAGAAAAATCTTCCCAACCATCTTTTGAAAAGATTATATAATCTACTTCTTTATCTATAAAATATTTTTCTTCGTCTCCCTGCTGAAAAAGCTCATTTGGACTTGTTTGTTTTGTTTCGGACCAAAAAGACTTGTTAGCAAAGATAGTAAATTTAGCTTGTGTAATTTCATCATAAGTTTCAAACTTTGGAAATCTATAATGCCTAAAATAATCCTCTGCCATTAGGTCATTAGCCCTATGAAAATTAAACAAATTGAGTTGATTTACCTTGAAAAACAGCTCGTGATGAGATATTTGTTGTTTCAATTTTATCAACCCTATTACAATTTCTTCTTCTTCAAAATCAAGGAAAATTTTGTTATTTTTCAAGGATATTTTCTCTTTTATTTAATGCATAAAACGCTCTTTTAGCTGCTTTTTCTTCTGCTTTTTTCTTTGAAGACTCAGATGCGCACCCTACTTTTTCTTCATTAAGCAATACCCAACATCTGAAACAAATACTCTTATTAGGCAAGAGTTCCTCAGCAGTTTCATATTGTATCTTTACTTTCTTTTTCTGTCCCCATTCCAGAAGAAGGCTCTTGTAGCTTACTATTTTGTTTTCTATTCTGGTAATCTCACTTGGGTTAAGAAGCCATCTTTCGACAACAGATTGGCACATTTCATAATTAGTATCCAAATATACCGCTCCCACCAAAGCTTCCAATAAATTCCCAGAGATATTTTCTCCTAAAACTTGTAATTTAGAATTCTGAATATAGCTGGTCAAGCACAACTGTTCTCCCAAACGATTAAGATTTTGTCTATTGACTATCTTGGATTTCATCTGTGTGAGATAGCCTTCATTGTGGTTAGGATAGTTCTCATACAGATAATAAGAAATGATACTTCCTATCATAGCATCCCCCAAAAACTCAAGTCTCTCGTAGTTCTTGGAACAGCCACCATCTTTAGAATTTTTTTTTAAGGAAAAAGCCTCTCTGTATAGCTCTATATCTTGGATTTTAAATCCAACGAGTTTACTAATATCGGCAATAAATTTCAGATCCCTATCGGGGTATTTTGTATCTCTTCTTTTCTTTAATAGAAAGTCCGAAATATACCTCCTAATCTTATTCATTAGATTTTCTTAAATAGAACACAAGCATTATGTCCTCCGAAACCGAAAGTGTTACTCATTGCTACTTTCACATCTCTCTGAACAGCTTTATTAAATGTAAAATTAAGACGAGAGTCTATCTGTTCATCATCAGTGAAATGATTGATAGTAGGAGGCACCACACCATGAACAATGGTTCCTAATGCTGCTATAGCTTCTATAACACCCGCTGCACCTAGAAGATGCCCAGTCATAGATTTTGTAGAGTTTATTTGAATATTATAAGCATGTTCTCCGAATAATTTAGCGATAGCACTAGATTCTGCTACATCCCCAAGAGGCGTAGATGTACCATGCATATTGATATGATCTACCTCTTCAGGCTGAATACCAGCATCTTCTAAACAGTTTTTCATCACAAGGTACGCCCCCAATCCTTCTGGATGTGGAGCTGTCATGTGGTAAGCATCGGCACTTAAACCTGCTCCTTTTAGCTCTGCATAGATAGTTGCTCCTCGCTTTACGGCATGCTCATATTCTTCAAGAATAATACAACCTGCTCCTTCTCCAAGAACAAAACCATCACGATCTTTGTCAAATGGTCTAGATGCTGTTTTTGGATCATCATTTCTTGTAGAAAGCGCCATCAAGGCATTAAAGCCTCCCACACCACTAGCTGTAACAGCTGCTTCTGACCCTCCACATACGATAACATCCGCTTTTCCTAACTGGATAAGCATTTTAGCATCTATCAGAGCATTGGTTGATGATGCACACGCAGAAACAGTAGTATAATTCGGCCCGTGGAATCCATATTCTATAGATATATTCCCTGGCGTGATATCAGCTATCATTTTAGGAATAAAGAACGGATTAAATCTTGGAACATCTGTATTTGCCCAGCCTAAAACTTCGGCTTCAAAAGTCCCTAATCCTCCAATTCCAGAACCCCAAACTACACCTACTCTATCCTTGTTTACCTCATCTTCTATTATTCTACTATGTGCCACAGCTTCTTTTGCTGCAACAAGTCCCAACTGCGTGTTTCTGTCCATTTTCTTCGCCTCCTTCTTATCAAAATGAGCAAGAGGGTCAAAATTTTTGACTTCACAAGCAAATTGAGTTTTAAAATTAGTAGAATCAAAAAGAGTAATAGGTGCAGCACCGCTTACGCCCTTAGTGAGATTTTCCCAATATTCTTGTGCATTACTGCCCAATGGCGTAATGGCTCCAAAACCTGTAACTACTACTCTCTTTAATTCCATAATTTTTTTTAGTTTTTCAGTAAAACAATTACTACTTAATCACTTCCTCGATGTAAGCGATTGCATGACCTACAGTCTGAATTTTTTCAGCTTGGTCATCTGGGATTTGAATGTTAAATTCTTTTTCAAATTCCATGATCAATTCTACTGTATCCAAAGAATCAGCTCCTAAATCGTTAGTGAAGCTAGCTTCTGGAGTTACTTCTGTTTCTTCAACATCAAGCTTATCAGCAATGATAGCTTTTACTCTAGATGTAATGTCTGACATAACAATATAATTTTTAAATTTATTTTTGTGCAAATATATGAATTTTGAATACAATTCAACTTTTTTATAGGTTAAAATTAAAATTATTTTTTCATTCTCGCAAATCTAATACTCCATTTCTCTCAGTTTTGGAGAGGTAAGTCTCACCACCACAGCGATAAGCATCGTGATAGAACCACCTATAACCACAGCATTTACCGCCCCAAAAAGCCTTGCCGCCACTCCACTCTCAAACTGTCCCAGCTCATTGCTGGACATCACGAACATACTGTTGATACTCATCACCCTTCCCCTCATATGGTCAGGCGTTTTCAGCTGGACAATAGTTCCTCTAATCACACCACTCACACCATCCAAAATACCACTCATCAGCAATGCTAAAAATGATAAAATAAAATATTCTGAAATTCCAAAGAGCAAAATGCATGCCCCAAATCCAAAAACACTGAAAAGCAAAAGCTTACCTTGATTTCTTCTCAGAGGAAAAAAAGTCAGTGTGAAAATCGAAATCCCTGCCCCAATGTCCGAAGCTGCGTTCAGAAAACCATAGCCTACCGCTCCCAGCTGTAAAATATCCTTTGCAAAAACAGGAATAAGAGCCACAGCGCCACCAAAAAGCACGGCAAACAAATCCAATGTCAAAGCTCCTACAATTTCTTTTGTTTTAAAGATATAATGCAAGCCTTCTTTTATACTCTCATAAACATTGACTTCTTGGTCTTTAAATTCCGAATGCTGTGGTTTTGTTTTAAAATAAAAAAAGAAAGCCACAAATAAGGAAGAAACTATCACTACTAATGTTCCTTTGATTTGCAACAGAGAAACCAAAAATCCACACATCGCATGCCCCATGACTGACGCCGCCAAAAATGTAGTCTGATTGATAGTAATGGCTCTTGGAAGAAGTTCTTTGCTCACGATTTTAGGTATCATTGCAGGAACAATAGGCCCAAGGAAAGACCGCGCAATCCCCGTAAGAAAAACAACGAAATAAATAAAATAAGTGACTTCATCATTAGTAAATCCTAAATTCTCCTGAAACCATGCAGGGATAAGCAACGACCCGAGAAGAATGACATAAGCAAAATTACAAATGAGCAAAAGCCTTCTCTTTTCGTTCATATCAATGAAATGCCCAGCGTACAAGGCGCATCCCACCGCAGGAATTACCTCGGACAGACCAATCAGCCCGATAGAAAACGGATCTCCCGTCAGCTCATAAACCCACCAACCCAAAAGCGTAGAGGTCATCTTAAAGGCGAGAATAATGAAAAACCGCCCTGTAATAAGGTTTCTAAATTCCTGATTCTTCAATGCTTTTAGGGC
>CAUQHD010000016.1:0-16099 GCA_963517805.1 uncultured Flavobacteriaceae bacterium
ATGAAATAAAATAAAAAAATCCGAGAATTTGTTGGCTCTCGGATCATGGCTAATAGATTCTAACATCTACTTTTTGACCAATAATGGTCGGGGATTCTAAATATAGTATTTCAAAACAGATTAAAAGAAATACTACAACTAAAAAAACTAATTATAACATTGGGGGCAAAATTACAAAATTTGTGCCAAAAATCATGTTTTTAGTTTGGGATAGTTTTATTCTATTATGCAACAAGCTGATAATCAAACAGATGCATTTCACAACAAATGAAATTTAGTCTTTTTTTGTATATTTTTTTTATTTTTAACTCAATTTTAATCAATTACTAATTTAAAAGTTTTATATTTGCGGTTTAAAGTATTAACATTTTTAAAAAAAATCTAAGTATGAAAAAATATTTAATTTCCGGATTAGTTGTGTTATGTGCAAGTTTATCCTTTGCTCAACGCCATGAAATAGGAGTAAAGTTAGGAACAGCTTCTGTATATGGAGATGCTAACTCAAAATTCTTTCAAATTGCTCCAGACAACTCACTTGACAGGAAAACTTTACCTTTCACAGGAAGTATATTTTACAAAAGAAACTTAAACTATTACCAAGGTATAAAGTTTTCGTTCGGATACAATATGGCTTTCTTTAGTGATATTTTACAAAAAAAATATCAAAACATTAATGCATCGGCTTCTAATGATATCTTGGATGCATCAGTTACATTCGAATATAATTTTTTCCCGATCAACGATGAGCTAAAAAGAGATGAGACAATGTGGAGTCCCTATGTTTTTGCTGGGCTTTCTGGTCTAATTATAGATTCTCCTACTGCTACATTGGATGTAAGACAGCGCGGGGCAGACTATATCATAACACCAAGCATAGAGGATTCTGCTAATAAGAAAAATTTCTCAGTGGGTATTCCTTTTGGGGTTGGACTAAAATATAAGTTTGGCTACAATTGGACTATTGCTCTTGAGGCATTATTTAGACCTACATTCTCAGATGATTTGGATTATAATAATATCAAAAAACTTGATTACAATGTACAATATAACGGCGTAAGTAATCGTCCTGCTGCAGAAGCTGCTGTAGAGAGATTCCTCAATGAAAATGCTGGAAATAAATCCAAAGATTGGTTGAATACTATAACATTAGGGGTTTCTTATTCTTTTGGAAGAACGCCTTGTTGTAAGTAATAAATTTAATGGTATCCATAAAAGAAAAAATAGATTCTGAAAAACTGCCTCAGCATGTTGCTGTTATCATGGATGGTAATGGCAGGTGGGCAAAATCGAGAGATCAAGAGAGAACTTTTGGTCATAAAAATGCTATTAAAGCGGTAAGGGAGGTTATTAACGCATGTAACGAAGTTAATATTCCTTACCTTACTTTATATACTTTCTCTACAGAAAACTGGAACAGACCCGCCGACGAAGTAAATACTTTGATGGACTTATTGTCTTCTACGCTGCTTCAAGAAGCCGAAGAAATTTTCTCTAAAGGTCTTAGAATCCATGCGATAGGAGATTTAGATAGGCTTCCAGATACAGTCCGAGAGCAGTTATTAAATATTATAGAATTAACAAAGAATAATAATAAAGGTAATCTTATACTTGCTTTGAGCTATGGCTCCCAAAGAGAGATACTAAATGCAGTAAAGGAAATTAGCAAAAAAGTAAAAGATGGTGAAGTAGACATCAATGATATAGATGAGAAACTATTTGAAAATCATCTTTATACAAAGGATTTTCCACCAGTAGATTTACTTATACGAACAAGTGGAGAAGTGAGAATTAGTAATTTTCTTCTTTGGCAAATCGCTTATGCAGAACTTCAATTTTTAGACACCCTATGGCCTGATTTTACAAAAGAGGATTTTTTCCAGTGTATAGTAAATTATCAATCCAAAGAAAGAAGGTTTGGTAAAACAAGCGAACAAATAGCAAAAAAATAGAAAGAGAACAAGATGAATTTTAGATTAATATTGCCTATTATTTTTTTTATGGCTACTAGTGGGCTGGCTCAAGCTCAAATTACAACAACTGACCCTACTACCGAAATTGAATCCAAAAACGAAGTCTATACCTTAAAAGGAATCGTAGTAGATGGAGTAAAAAAATACACTCCTGAACAAATTCTACGATTTACAGGTCTGCAAAAAGGAGAAAAAATAGAAATTCCTGGACAAAAAATCAGCAATGCAATCAAAAAACTTTGGGATACGAACTCGTTTTCAAAGGTAGAAATCTATGTTGACAGCGTAGATGGCGATCAGGTTGTTCTTAGTTTTGCTCTTCAAGATTTAAAAGAATTAGGAGAGATAAAATTTACTGGAAAAGGAATTAGAAAATCTCAAAACGATAAGTTAATAAAGGATAATAACCTAAAACCAGGAACAAAAATCACTGATAATTTAGTTTCTACTTTAAAAACCAAAATTCCACAAGAATATATAAAGAAAGGCTTTGCAGATGCTAAAATCAGTATTCAAGATAAAATAAATGCTGGTGATCCTAACTTGGTGGATTGGACCATCAATGTAGATAAAGGGAAAAAAGTCAAAATCACCAAAATTGAATTTGAGGGAAATAAAAATGTTTCATCAAAAAAACTAAGAAATAAAGGTTTCAAAAATACTAAACAGAAAAGATTTTTGTTAGGTATTTTTAAATCATCTAAACTCGTTCCTGAAAAATACGAAGAAGATAAGCATAATCTTATTTCTTATTATAACTCTCTAGGATATAGAGATGCAAGAATAATATCTGACTCTATTTCAAGGAATAAAGAGGGCTTTAATATTAAAGTAAATTTAGAAGAAGGGAAAAAATATTATATCGGGAATATTGAGTTCTACGGAAATACGGTGTATTCTACAGAAACGCTACAAAGACTCTTGGGATACAAAAAAGGTGATGTTTATGATGCTGTAGGATTTAACAAAAAAGTGGGCGAAGATGGAGGAAAAGAAGATGATTCTGACCTTAAATCCTTGTATATGAACAGCGGATACCTTTTCTCTACAGTTACTCCGATAGAAAAATCTGTAGTGGGAGATTCTATAAATTTAGAAATCCGTATCCGTGAAGGAGAAAGAGCAACATGGAACAAAGTAACATGGTCTGGCAATACAACTACTCATGACCATGTGATTTTACGAGCTTTAAGAACCCGCCCAGGTAAATTGTTTTCAAGAACAGATATTAAAAGAACCTATTTTGATTTGGCAGGGATGCAATTCTTTGACCCTCAACAATTAGGACAAGACATAAAACCAAATCCACAGGACAACACGGTGGATATCCATTGGACTTTGGTAGAAAAAGGTTCTTCACAAATTCAGCTACAGGCTGGATATGGAGGAAATACTTTCATTGGTACATTGGGGCTTACTTTTAATAACTTTTCATTAAGAAAGTTCCTGAGCTTCAAAAAACTAATCCCACAAGGGGACGGGCAGACACTTTCTCTGCAAGCTCAAGCTGGACAATACTTTAAGAATTTCAGTATTTCTTTCGTAGAGCCTTGGCTTTTTGGAAAAAGACCAACAGCCTTGTCATTAAGTGTGAATAACTCCATCGTGAAATATCATGATGCATATGGTGACCCTATGAGGTTAAATATTTTCTCTGCATCTGTAGGGCTTAATAGGCTTCTAAACTGGCCAGACAATTATTTTTCCCTTTATACAGGGCTTTCTTATCAAAGATATGATTTCTCTAACTATCCTTTCTATTTTGGAACGGAGACTTTATATAAAGGGCGTTCCAACAACTTCGCATTCAATGTTAGTTTGAGCAGAAACTCTGCGGGATACGACCCTATATTCCCTACTACGGGTTCTAATGTGGAAATTTCTGCAAAGTTCACGCCTCCATATTCTGCATTTAACAATAAAAACTACTCCTCAATGAGTGCATCAGAAAAGTATAACTGGATGGAGTATTTCAAAGTAAAACTAAAAGCAGATGCTTATAATGAAATTGTAGGAAAATTAGTATTGAGAAGCTCAATGGAAATGGGATTCTTGAATGGATATAATAAAAAACTCGGCGCACCGCCATTTGAACGCTTCTACATGGGAGGAACAGGATTGTATGGCGGACGATATGATGGTAGAGAGCTTATCCCTCTAAGAGGATATGAAGATGCTTCCACTGAAGGAGGTGGGGTAGCTGACATTACGCCAAGAGGCGGCGCTACACTATACAACAGATTTTCAGTAGAGCTGAGATACCCTATTTCAATGTCTCAAACAGCCAAAATTTATGGTCTGGCTTTTGCTGAAGGAGGAAACTCTTGGAATAGTTTCGGGGCTTATAATCCATTTAAGTTGAAAAGATCTGTTGGGCTAGGAGTTAGAGTTTATATGGGGGCTTTCGGGCTTATCGGATTTGATTTCGCTTACGGAATTGATAAACTTCCTTATTCTACATCTAATTCTCCATCAGGATGGCAGACACACTTCCTGATGAATCAATCACTTTAATTTGTATTAAAAATGAAACGAGCTACATTATTGCTAACATTAGTTTTTGTTTTCCAAGGAATTTTCTTTGTTTCAGCGCAGAAGATAGGAGTGGTGGATACGGACTATTTATTAAATAATATTCCTGAATATAAGGAAGCAAACACCCGTTTCGAAACACAGATAAAGCATTGGCAGGCTCAGCTTGATACGCTTCAAAGCAATTATCAAAACAAGAAAGAGCTGCTGGAAAATGAGCGGATATTATTAGTTGGTGAACAGCTCAAAAAGAGAGAAAAAGAAGTTGAAGAATTAAAAAAAAAGGTAAAAACTCATTTGAAGGAAAAGTTTACCGCAGAAGGAGAAATCAATAAATTCCGAAGCAATATGGTAAAGCCTTTCCAAGACAAAATTTGGGCAGCCATAAAAGTTGTTGCAGAAAAAAATGGGTTAGGCATAATTCTTGATAAAAATTCTAACAGCAGTGTTTTATTTTTAGATAAATTCTATGATTATACTGAAAAAGTACTTGCTGTTTTGAGAACTAAAAAGGAAGAGAAAGAGGAGAAAAAGGAAAACTCCCAGAAGAAAAAGAAATAAATAAAAAAGTATAAATAAAATTAATTAATTTTTAAATTATGAAAAAATCAAGTTTATTATTTGCATTTGCAATGGTTTTTATGTCTTTCGGAAGTATGAAAGCACAGAAAATAGCAACTTTAGATGTTGCAGGAATACTTAATCTAATGCCTGAAAAAAAGAAAGCTGATGACCAATTAGAGGCTTTCAGTAAAACTAAACAGGCAGAAATCGAAAAACAAATGACTGCTGCTGAAGCTAAATTAAAAAAATACCAAGAAGAAGCACCTAAGCAAACTCAAAAGGTAAATGAAGAGAGAAACCAAGAATTGCAAAAATTACAGCAAAACATCCAGCAAATGACTCAATTAGCACAGCAAGACTTAGCTAAAAAACAAAACGAAGCATATGCTCCTATTGAGAGAAAACTAAACGACGCTCTTGAAAAAGCGGCTAAAGCAAATGGATGGGATTTTGTATTCGATTCTAACACTGTTGGGTTGCTTTATAAAAACGGACCTGATGCTACTGCAGCAGTAAAAAAAGAATTAGGACTTAAATAATTTTTCTTAATAATTAAGACACAAAAACCACTCAATATTGAGTGGTTTTTTTTAAATTTGACATTTAAATACTTTACAATGGAACTATTTTCAAAAGCAAAAATCAGATTTACAGACTGTGATCCTATGGGGCATCTTAACAATTCTAGATACATAGACTACATGCTCAATGCCCGAGAAGACCACATGGCAGAGCATTATGAATTCACCCACGAAGAATACGCCCACAAAACAGGCTGTGTATGGGTAGTTATACAAAACGAAATAGCCTATCTGAAAGAAGTAAAATACAACAAGGAAGTGATTATTTCCAGCAAACTGATAGAGCTAAATGACAGAACCTGCAAAATAGAACTTCTCATGAAAGACCTAGACACTGAGAAAATATACGCTGTGCTTTGGTGTACTCTCATTCATTTTAATTTAAAAACTAGAAAATCAGAAGTAATGGGTGAGGATATCATTCAAGCAAATCAAAAATTCTTGACCAAAGTAGAACAGTCTGATTTTCAGTTAAGAGCTAATTATCTAAGAACTCTAAATAAATAATTCATGAAAAAAATTCTTGTAATCGGTGGAAATGGACAGCTCGGAAACTGTTTGAACAAAATAGCTTCTGACTATTCTTTGGAGTATGAATTCTGTTTCACAGATTATGATACTTTGGATATCACGGATAAAAACCAAGTTGATAGTTATTTTTCTGATTATCAGCCTGATTTCTGCATCAATGCCTCTGCATACACAGCTGTAGATTTGGCTGAACAGGAAAAAGAAAAAGCTTTCGCGGTCAATGCCGAAGGCGTGGGATACCTTGCCGAAGCCTGTGCAGAGCTTAACATTGATTTAATCCATGTTTCCACAGATTATGTATTTGATGGCGAGACTGACCTTCCCTACACGGAAGATGATTTTACCAATCCTCTCGGGGTTTATGGTGCTTCCAAATTAGAGGGCGAAAACCTTGCTTTGGAAAAAAATCCGAAAACCATCATCATCAGAACATCTTGGCTTTATTCTGAGTTTAATAAAAATTTCGTGAAAACGATGCTCAATCTATTCAGCACCAAAGATGAACTGAATGTAGTAGCTGACCAGTTCGGACAGCCGACTAATGCCAATGACCTTGCGAAGGTGATTATGAAAATCATCCGAACGGAAGAAAAGGAATACGGAATTTTCCATTTTTCTAACTATCCTGAGACTACTTGGTTTGATTTTGCACAAAAAATCGCAGAACTATCCGAGAGTAAAATCAAAATCAATCCCATCACCACAGATCAATACCCTACTCCTGCAAAACGCCCTATGCGAAGCACGATGTGTCTGGACAAAATAGAAAACAGTTACAACATAGAGCCTAGATACTGGGAAAACAGTCTGGAAGAGTGCATGGAAACTTTACTAGAAAAATAAAAATTATGAATATACATTTCATTCAGCACGAGATTTTTGAGGCTCCAGGCGCTTATTTAGATTGGGCGAAAAGCAGAAAGTACAATATTTCTTTTTCAAAGGTTTTTGAAGGCGAAAAACTTCCTGACAACGCTGAAAATATTGATATGCTCATCGTATTAGGCGGTCCGCAGTGTCCTGCTACCAGCTCGAAGGAATGCTCTCATTTTGATGCAAGGGCGGAAATCAGCCTCATCAAAAAATGCATAGATGCAGGGAAAACCGTTGTAGGAATATGTCTTGGTTCTCAGCTGATTGGAGAGAGTTTAGGATTTAAATTCGGGCATAGTCCAGAAAAGGAAATAGGAAATTTTGCCATCGAGCTTACGGAACAAGGGCTTCAAGATGAAAAAATCAATCATTTTGGGAAAACTTTGGTCGTGGGACATTGGCACAATGACATGCTTGGGTTGGAAAATGATAATCAAATCCTTGCATTCAGCAAAGGCTGTCCGAGACAAATCGTAAAATATTCTAATATTGTCTATGGTTTCCAGTGCCATATGGAACTGACGAATGAGGTTGTCAAAAAACTGATTGACAGCGAAAAAGACTTACTAAACCTCAGCAAAATTCATCCATTTGTGCAGTCTCCAGAAGAAATCCTTGATTTTGATTATTCAGAAATGAATGAAAAATTGTATGTTTTCTTAGATAAATTGACCCAAGATTATTTACAAAATAAAAATCATTAATCTTTCCAAAATTTAATTTCGCCATGCTAGTCAAAGTTTTTGGTAGTGCCATACACGGAGTTTCTGCCCAGACCATCACGATAGAAGTAAATGTAGACCAAGGGGTGGGCTATCATCTCGTGGGGCTTCCTGACAATGCCATCAAGGAAAGCAGCCACCGTATTTCGGCAGCCCTGAAAAATGTAGGGCATAAGCTCCCTGGCAAGAAAATCACCATCAATATGGCGCCTGCAGACCTTCGCAAAGAAGGTTCTGCGTATGACCTGAGCATCGCGATAGGAATTTTGGCGGCTTCGGATAAAATTCTTGCCGAAAATTTAGACCAATACATCATCATGGGGGAACTCTCCCTCGATGGCGGATTACAGCCGATAAAAGGCGTTTTGCCGATTGCGATAAAAGCGCGGGAGGAAGGCTTTAAAGGAATTATTTTACCTAAACAAAATACCCAAGAGGCCGCAATAGTGAACAATCTGGATGTCTATGGAGTAGAAAACATCAAAGAGGTTATTGACTTTTTCAATGGAGAAAGAGATTTGGAAAAAACCGAAATAGACACCCGCAAGGAATTTCAGAATAAAATCAATGAATTTCCTTATGATTTTTCGGAAGTAAAAGGACAAGAAACCGCCAAAAGAGCTATGGAAGTGGCAGCAGCGGGCGGGCACAACATCATTCTTGTAGGTCCCCCAGGGAGTGGAAAAACCATGCTCGCCAAGAGAGTTCCCAGCATCCTGCCTCCACTCACGATGAAAGAAGCGCTGGAAACCACTAAAATCCACTCTGTAGCAGGGAAAATGGGCAGTAACACCTCACTGATGACCGTTCGCCCGTTCCGTTCACCTCATCACACTATTTCAGATGTCGCTCTAGTAGGCGGCGGTGCCTATCCTCAGCCTGGGGAAATTTCCCTTGCTCACAATGGAGTTCTTTTCCTAGATGAGCTTCCTGAGTTTAAAAGAGCTGTTTTGGAAGTAATGCGACAGCCTTTGGAAGACCGCGAGGTAACGATTTCCAGAGCGAGATTTTCAGTGAATTATCCATCGAGTTTTATGCTGGTGGCAAGTATGAACCCGAGTCCTTCGGGCTATTTCCCTGATGATCCGAACAATACCTCTTCCCAGACCGAAATGCAGAGATATATGAACAAACTATCTGGGCCGCTTTTGGACAGAATAGACATTCATATAGAAGTCCAGAAAGTAGAGTTTGAGCAACTTGCAGAAAAAAGAAAAGGCGAAAGCAGTATAGAAATACGAAATCGTGTGCTGAAAGCCAGAGAAATACAAGCCAAACGATATAAAGAACTGGATATCAACTACAATGCCCAAATGGGGCCTAAAGAAATAGAAAAGTACTGCGATCTAGACAGCACCTGCCAGCAGCTGATAAAAAACGCCATGGAAAAACTAAATCTCTCTGCTCGTGCCTACGATAGAATCCTAAAAGTAGCCCGAACCATAGCAGATTTAGATGATTCTGAAAACATCAGTCCTGCCCATATCTCCGAAGCCATACAATACCGAAGTTTGGACAGGGATTTTTGGAGGGCGTAAAAAAATAAAGGTAGATTTATAAATCTTCTTTTTATTTTAAAAGGAAAATAAATAAAAGTCCAAGAAGAGATTATTTATCCTAGGATGGGATTTTTCTTAAAAAATTAATTTTTATATTATTTACATGTTGTTTAGTATTTGTTATACTTTATATAAATGATTAAATATGATTTAAAATTAAAAAATAAATGTTTATTTTTGTTTTAGTTTTAAAAACAATATGAATCAAGACAGGATTAAGGATAGAATATTGCGCAGGGCATCGCGATTATGGGGATATAATGAATTAGAATCAGAAAATTCTTTTGATCCAATAGTAGGTTTATTATTATCTGCTATAGCATCTGAATTGGAGCGTTTGGGTTTCGCTTTGGAAAGTTCTAATTCTCGTATGATAGAGCGCATTCTAGAACTTTTATTTCCAGAGAATATATCAGGAGTTCATCCAGCTTATTCACTGGTTCAAGTAGAACCACAAGATGACAATCCTTCACTATCTTTGTATGATTCTTTTAAAACAACTAAAAATATTGTAAATATATTTAATCCTTCTGAGAACACTCTCAAAGATATTTATTTTTCTCCAACAATAGAAGCCCAACTTCATAAAGCAAAGGTTGAGTATATTGCCTTTGGAAATGATTTAAATAAAATAGAAAGTTATTTTTTTACAGAAAGGATTGGTAGGGCAAATCGCCCATTAAAATCAGGCGAATTATGGCTGGGAATCCGTTGTTTTAAAGAAAAAAATATAGAAAATCTACAATTTTATATTGATATCAATAATTCTTATCAAAAAGAATTCTTTTTTTATCATCTTAAGCAGGCCAAAATTTATTTTGGAGATAAGGAAATGCAATTTGAAGAGGGGTATAATGTAGAACTAAAAAACATTGATTTAGAAGGGATTATATCTAAAAATTATCATTATTTATCACAGATTTATAGTGAAATAAATGACTTTTATAAGCCTTATTTTTTTACTTTGAAGGAAAAAATATCTCTTACTGAACAGACAGAGAAACCCATTATTTTTAGAGAGAATTTTCCTGAACATCAATTATCTGATGCAGAAGATATTATATGGTTAAAATTAGAATTTTCTGAGATGCTTACTAGTGAGGTATTTGAAAATGTAAGTTTTAACTTAAACTGTTTCCCTGTTGTAAATATAAAAAATACACGATTATTTCGAAGAATGAATGGAAAGCTCGATATAGTTTCTATACAATCAGATGACCATTTTCTAGATTTAGATTATGTAAAAAATGATGAAGGAGATAGACTTGACCTCAAAAATGATAATCAAAGAATAAATGTTATACTTAGGCGAGGAGGAGTGGCAAGATTTGACCAAAGAAATGCTTCAGAACTATTACAATATCTTCTGGAACTGATAAAAGATGAATCAGCTGCTTTTTCAAGTATTGGTGGAGATATGACACGAGAAACTCTCAGAAGTATTCAGCAAAATGTGGCAGCATTAGAACAACTCTCTAAAGAGAAAAATTTTGTTCAAACAAGTAATCCTTACCTTGTTATTTCATCTGCTAATGGAGAAGCTCTTTCATGTGATATTTCATATTGGTTGACAACAGGTGAGGAAGGAAATGATATTAAACCAGGAACAAACCTAGAGATAGATAATAGTAAGTCTTTGTCATTTTCAAAAGCAGTAATGCTAAAATCTTCATTTGGGGGGCGTAAAAGTTTATCTGTTCAAGACAAAATTTTAGAATATCGTAGTTCTATGCTCAGTAGAGGACGGATAGTTACAGCTGCAGATATTAAAAATTTTGGAAATAAACATTTTAAACAGACTATTTCAGGAATAGAGATAAAAAAAGGAACCAAAAAAGAGGTTTCTAATAAAGGAGGATTTACCCGTACAATAGATGTTTATATTACCAGAAATCAGAGTTCTCAACCTCCTTTATCAGAAACTGAATGGCAATATTTGTGTGATAGTTTTTTACTTTATCTAGAAAAAAATTCAGCAAACATCTACCCTTATAGATTGATTAACAAATAATTATATACATATATTTTTGATATAATATACAAATTATATATAGTTATGAATTATATATAGTTATGAATTATATATACTATATATAATAAATAATCTATAACAAATTAAAATAACAAAAAAGGAGCGAAAATTAGTTTTCCCGCTCCTTTATAAAATGGTATATTTTATTTTTGTTCGTATTCTGTTTCCCATTGATTTCCTTCATCACCTTTATGCCCGTCCATTTTAATAAGGAAATTTTTTGCAGGGAAATAAGGTTTCATATGAATATCAAGATGAACTCTGTCTTTTTGAACAGGATCTTGTTCAAATCTTCGGATTTCAAAGTTCTCTATCAGTTTTCCAGGTCCTGTGATGCTGTCCAAGAATCTTACAATTTGATTCATAATTTCTTTTCTGGTTACAGCAGTGAAGTTTTCAAATGCTCTTCGGTTAAGGAAATCCATCAAAACTTTGGTAACATAATCAAAAACCCTTACCACAGAGTAGGTCTGAAGCCCTAGATTATCTCCATTAAATAGTGTTTTCCCAGAGAAAGCCATCACTTTTCCATATTCATTCACCATAGGAATCAATCCTAAGTTTTCAAGGTTGGCAATTTCACTTTTCTTTAAGTCAAATTTTACTCCGTCCACTTCATTGATACCTCCAAATTTTTTCCCAGCAGTAACTTGGGACATTAGAGTTTTATATATTTTCCCAGCTAAAGCAGCAGAAGGTGGAACAAAAAGATCTTCCAATTCATCTATTTCTTCAAATCTTCCTCTACCTACAAGCCAGTTACAAGTCATAAGAACATTAGCTCTGTAAATATCTCCTCCCGTTAGGTAGGCTTGATCAAACATTTCCATAACATCATCAGGTTCATCTAAATGTTCGAAATCAGTAATGAGCATTACTTTGTTTTCGTGAGCAATTTTTGCCCATTTTTCTACTACTTTATTAGATCCTAAATATCCTGGAATAACTAAAATTCCATAGTTATCTTTTAGGTCTAATCTATCATAATTGTTAGAAAGTTCAGCGTGGATAGTATCAATAAAACGAGTGTTGTCCAAGTCTTTTAACTGATCCAAAGTAGCATTTACTACCGTAATATTTTTAACTTTATCAACTTCTGTATTCTTGTAGAAAAGTCCTATGGTACGGTAGTTAGTTTCTAGTTCTTTAGTAATTTCTACAGCTCTAGCAAGGTTTTTAGAAAGAAGATCTTCAGCAGATTTTCTTTGGTCTTCACAGTCAGCCACCATATCTGTCAGTGCATCATTTTTACTGATGACATCTGCCCAAAGCTCAAGCGTTTTTTTCAAAGTTTCACGCTCTTTTTCTTTCCCTTTCTCAGTAAGGAAAATTTTTCTTCTGGCTTTTCTATCAGGGTTGATGTTCTGCACCCCTTCTATGGAGGTTTCTAATAAATCAAATCCACCATAACGAGCTAGTTTTTCAAGGCTTTTCTCAATAGAAAGAGCTGATTTTTGAGTTTCATCACTAAATTTCTGTGAAATATTTTCAGAAGCAGAAGATGCTTGTTGTAATTCTTTTGCCATAATAGTTTAAACATTAAAAATGAGTGTGTTACTTATTCCCATCTAGTTCTTTGATGAGATTTTGCAGGGTATCAAACAAAGCCTTTTTTGCTTCTGGGTCTTCCAAAGCTGCTTTTAGTATTTTGTTAGTTTTTAGTTGTTTGATAATCTTTTGGTATTGGTCTTTTTCAGTTTCTAGTCCAGCTAAAAAACTGCTTTGAGCAGTAATTCCTTTTGTACCGAAATCCCCCAAGTTTCTAAACTGAAGATTTTCCATTTTTACAGCTCCATTAGCATCTTCAAAATCTACTTTGATTTCTGGCTTAAAATGGCTGAAAACCGCCTCAATGGAGTTTAGCCCTTCCACTAATTCTGGCTTTACAGGGTCATTTGCTGTAAGTTTTTGTGCTAGAAGTGTTCTGTTTTGAGGAATTTCAAAGATGGCTTCACTCGCATCTAATGGAACTTCATTTCCTCCAATGCCTTTACTTGATAACATATACAAATTTTTTAAAATCTATTCTAATTTCAAACAAAACCAAATTTAAAAATAAAAATCTGAAACACAATACCTTTTATAGAGATTTTTACTAAATCCCATGTATTATGCTGATTATTAACAGGAAAAGTTGAATGGGGTATTGATTAATTATCTACCTTTTTAGAACTTTATCATATCTGAAATTTTATCTCACTATCCCCATACACCCTTATGCTCTCCACTTCCAATGGCTCATCATTAAGAAAAACCTCTATCTTATTATCCTTATTAATATGAAAGCGGATATCGTTTTTAGTTTTGCCCTTCTCTTTGAGTATCTTGTCCATTTTATCCCATTTGAAAAATACACGACCTTCATACTGCGCATCTCCCACTCTCCAAAAAAACTGTATTTCTTTTGGTATTGCGCGTTTAATGTACTCCGCTTTCAGAATATAGGGTTGCAATAAATATTCCCGCTCCCCATTATAATACCTTGTGGAGGATTTTAACATAAAAAATGTATCATTATCTGAACTAAATACAGGACGCCATTCATATTTATTGCGGTAATTTTCCCATTCCTCAGGAGAAGCATTGGGAACATTTTCTTTTTCAATTATTTCTTTTCTTGTTTGAGAAGATTTTTCATTGAAGAAAATTTGGGCATATTTTTCATCATCTTTTTTCACTTCCTCTGCTTGGAATCTTCCTATTTCTATCCTAGCTCCACCACTGTATCCTATCCATACCACCACCATACCTTTAGGAGCAAATCCAAAAACGAGATGAGTCATACTGCTATAGGGGTTTTCATATGCGGAGAACACCATTCTTTCATCTGTTACAATATATGGCTTTAGCGGTTCTTTATGACTCCTTACATAGCTTATTGCATAGGCTCTGCTTACTAGATCTTTCATCTTCTCTACAGGAAATTCTGCTTTCAGATGATAGAATTTATCTTCATAGCGGGCATAATACACTATATCTGCTCCTATAGGAGTGCCGTACTGTTCGGTAAACATTGCTCCAGAGTCTCCCCATCTTCCAGAGGTACTGCCGTAGGGCAGAGAGGCTCTTCTGCCTTCTAAAGTGATGATACTATCACGGATAGGGGTTACCAGATATTCATTACTCGGGTGGCAGATTTCTACATAATACATAGGCATTGGTTTTTTCTTTTGGCAACTGATAAGCTGCATTATACATAATAAACTGATTAATAATACATTGTTTCTCATTTTCTATCCATCTAAATTGGTTCTTGTCCGCTCTGTATATGGCAAAGGCTTGTCTACTCTTGCCCCCATTCCTATTTTATAACCATTGGCTGACCAATGTAAATATTTATTTCTTAGCTTTTTCAAATGCTCTGTATCAATAAAACTAGTGTAAGGCACAGCCCATAATCCTGTTAAATAATCTTCTTCCTTAACAGCCTCTCCTTTATTAATATGGTATATATAGCTGTTTCTTAGACTATGGCAAATATGAAGATAACGAGAAAGACTTGTATTGATAACCTCTATAAAAGGGTCTGTAATCTTGTGATCATTAACTTTGGACTCTTGATAAATGACATCAAACTGCTCAGAATATTCCATCATTCTTAATAAAGGTATTCTGCTGTAATGATTGGACAATACTCTTCTTCCGATAAGATAATATGTTCTGATAGGATATTCATCTTCATTCACTGTTATTTTCTTGATTTCTATTTCTTTCTTATCATCTTTATACCACCCTTCCTCTACGAGGATTTTTTTATATTTCTCACAATTTTCCTTTGTTCCTTTATAGATGAGAACATTTTCCCTAACATTATTCTTGTATCCTCCTCCAATATCTGAATGCACACCAGGGAGGATAAGGTCTATACCTACGATACCTGATTTTTTAACATTTGTCAAACTGAAATTCTCCCTAAACTCCTCTTGAGTAGCGAATTGAACCACTGCTTTACAATTTTTCACTGCATCTAAGTGTAATTGCTCGGAGTCATTTTTAACAAACCAATTTCCCCTGTGGTTTAGTCCATAAGAAGCTACAGTGTCATACAACCCAGCAAAATTAAACCGTATTTCCTTTACTTTTACTCCACTTTTTAATAGACACGCTCCAAAATATCCATACTGATCCGTAAAATCTTTTTCATGTTTATCTAAAAGGAAAAATGTTTCAGTTTTTGCTTCGTTTTCAGGGCGTTCATAGTCTTCGGGAGGAAAAACCCTCATATTATAACGGTCAATTATCTCTACCAGTGCTGGTTTATTACAAATATGCACAAAATGTCTTGCTGCTGCTGCTCCTCTGCTGAAGCCGAAAACATTAATTTTTAATACAGTTATTTCTGTAGTTTCAAATTTATTAAATAATTCTTGAGCAGCTTTTATACAGCCTCTGGTTACTTTTGCTTTTATACCTCTATCACCTTCCCCCATAGGAGAGCCTATATTATTAGGAATAATACCAGCCCACGAGAGGCTGTCCCGCTTACCGTCTACCGTGCCTATTCCTTCTATATAAACTTTAACTTGTCTATCAGCATTAGGGTCTACAGCGTCATATCCTTTGGCTACATTAGAGTAATCATTGGTATAGCTGTCATCATCTCCATTAGATAATGAGCTTTTTTCGCCTAGTTGGGTATTGTTTTTATTATTCTGTGTCCCATCAAAAAAGAGATTTAGGACAACATCTATTTCGTTAGCTGGGCTGTCATTTTCGTTAATCTTATCGGGGGTAC
>CAUQHD010000017.1:0-16091 GCA_963517805.1 uncultured Flavobacteriaceae bacterium
AAAAAAGTAGGAAATATCAATTATATTTTCTGTGATGATGAATACCTGCTAAAAGTAAATCAGGATTTTCTTAATCATGATTATTATACGGACATCATCACTTTTGACTATGTAAAGGGCAAAACCATAAGCGGAGATATTTTTATATCTTTGCCGCGCATTTCGGAAAACGCCTCTACCCTATCCAGTGGTTTTGAAAAGGAATTACTACGGGTTCTGGCTCATGGTGTTCTTCACCTTTGCGGGTATAAAGACAAGTCCGATGAAGAACAAAAAACAATGCGGGCGAAAGAAGATTTTTATATCAATTTATTTTAATGTTTCCCGTGAAACATTTTTATTATTTATAAACTTATTTACAATATATGATAAACGAAATATATGATGTAATCGTAGTAGGTGGAGGACACGCAGGCTGTGAAGCTGCCGCTGCTGCTGCTAATCTCGGCTCTAAAACTATGCTGGTTACCATGAACATGCAGACCATCGGACAGATGAGCTGTAACCCTGCGATGGGCGGAATAGCAAAAGGACAAATCGTTCGTGAAATAGATGCACTTGGCGGGTATTCTGGAATTATAGCCGATAAATCTGCCATACAGTTCAAAATGCTTAATCTATCAAAAGGACCTGCTATGTGGTCGCCACGAACTCAAAACGACAGAATGCTCTTTGCAGAAGAATGGAGATTAGCTTTAGAAAACACTCCTAACCTTGATTTTTTTCAAGATATGGTGAAAAATATCATTATAGAAAATGGTAAAGTGGCAGGAGTAATTACCAATATCGGTGTAGAAATTCGTGGTAAAGCAGTAGTTCTTACCAATGGAACTTTCCTAAATGGGCTGATACATATCGGAGAAAAACAATTTGGCGGTGGAAGAATGGGCGAACCAAAAGCTTTTGGAATTACAGAACAATTAGTAAGTTTAGGTTTTGAAGCAGGAAGAATGAAAACAGGAACGCCTGTAAGAATAGATGGAAGAAGTCTAGATTATTCCAAAATGGAGGAACAAAAAGGCGATGAAAATCCACAAAAATTCTCCTATCTTGATACTCCTAAACTCAAAGAACAAAGAAGCTGCTATATCACTTACACAAACGAAACTGTACATGATATTCTCCGCTCTGGGTTTGACAGAAGCCCAATGTTCAACGGAACCATACAAAGTATAGGACCAAGATACTGCCCAAGTATAGAGGATAAAATCAATCGTTTCGCTGAACGAAACAGACACCAGCTTTTCGTAGAACCAGAAGGATGGAAAACTGTTGAAATCTATGTAAATGGTTTCAGCTCTTCGCTTCCAGAAGATATTCAGGCCAAAGCGCTAAGACATGTACTAGGTTTTGAAAATGCTAAAATATTTCGCCCAGGTTATGCCATAGAGTATGACTACTTCCCTCCTACTCAGCTGAAACATACTTTAGAAACCAAACTGATTGAAAATTTATTTTTCGCTGGACAAATCAACGGAACTACTGGCTACGAAGAAGCAGCAGGGCAAGGACTAATTGCAGGAATCAATGCTCATAACAAAGTTTACAGCAAAGATGAATTTACCCTCAGCAGAGACGAAGCCTATATAGGTGTACTGATAGATGACCTCATCACGAAAGGAACAGAAGAGCCTTATCGTATGTTCACATCAAGAGCAGAATATAGACTACTTCTAAGACAAGACAATGCTGATATCCGTCTGACCGAAAAATCTTATAACATAGGTTTAGCATCAGAAGAAAGACTCAGAAAAGTAGAGGAAAAAATCAAAAAGTCTGGAGAGCTGGAAGAATTCCTTAAAGAATTATCATTAAAACCAAATGTTATAAATCCTATTCTTGAAGAAAATGAAAGCAACCCTGTAGACCAAGCATACAGAGCATCTCAAATATTAACTCGTCCTAATATAAATTTAGAAAAACTTTCTAAAATAGAAATCATAGGAAATAAAGCAAGAGAATATTCTGAAGAAATACAGGAACAAGCAGAAATCAATATAAAATACAAAGGCTATATAGAAAAAGAAAAAGAAAATGTAGCAAAACTCCAAAGAATGGAAAATATAAAAATTCCAGATGATTTTGATTTCAACAAAGTAGCCTCACTTTCTTCGGAAGCTCTACAAAAGATGAATAATATTCGTCCAAAAAATATCGCACAGGCTTCTAGAATATCAGGAGTGTCACCAGCGGATATTAATGTTTTATTAATTTATTTAGGAAAATAAAATCACAATGTTTCACATGAAACATTGTGATTGTTTTATAAAAAATTAAAATGAAAATAAAAGACCACTTTCTTTCACAAGAGGAATTTGAAATTATAGAAACAGAAATCCAAGGGATTTATAAAACTTCTCCTCTTCCCGATGATTTAGGTAAATATTATGAAAGCAAAGATTACATTTCACATCATCAGGATTCGGGAAGTTTAAAAGAAAAAGTATATAAATTTTTACAGAAGTTTAATCTTAATTATAAAAAAAATATAATCAAGAATGAAATAGGAACTCATTTGAAAATATTAGACTACGGATGCGGCGCGGGAGAGTTTGTGAAATTTATAGAAAACGAATACACCACTTTCGGATTTGAACCAAATGAAAATGCAAGAAATTTTGCAAAACAAAAATCCGAAAAAACAATTTTCATTTCCAATCCAGAACTCACAGAAATAGAAAACGGAAGTCTGGACGCTATCACTCTATGGCATGTTTTCGAGCATATAGAGGAAAGAGAAAAATACCTGAAAATTTTTTATGAGAAATTAAAACCAAATGGACTTCTCATCATCGCCGTTCCGAACCACACTTCCTATGATGGTAAAAAATATAAAGAATTTTGGGCTGCTTATGATGTGCCGAGACACATTTGGCATTTCTCAAAATCAGGAATGGAAAAATTGATGAATAATGAAAATTGGAAAATCAGAAAAATAAAACCCCTCCTGCTCGATTCTTATTATATCTCCATGCTGAGTGAAAAATATAAGAAAAATCCTCTTTTTTGGCTTTTTGGAGCAATTCACGGAGCGATTTCTAATTTTAAAGCGTCAAAAACGGGTGAATTTTCGAGTTTGATATATATTATCGAAAAAATTTAGAAAATAGATTTTTAATAGGTTTATTAAAGCTGATTTTTCACTCAAAAATAACTTTTTCAAGAAATTTTTAAATTAAAATAAAATATCATGTTTGAATTTTTTAGTAACATATCAAAAATTAAATTTGTAGGAGAACTGACAGTGGATGTTGTTTTTTTACGACTTTTACTGGCTGTCATTTTCGGAGGACTTGTCGGTATCGAAAGAGAAAGAAAACACAAACCTGCTGGATTCAGAACTTACATTCTTGTGTGCTTCGGTGCAGCGATAGTTTCCATGGTTCAGGACCAACTAAGATTGAATATCTACGGATTTGAAAAAGATTTCAAAGGTCTTGCAGCAATTATGAAAACTGATTTGGGGCGTCTCGGGGCGCAGGTCATCAGCGGAATAGGTTTCCTAGGCGCAGGAAGTATTATCAAAGAAAAAGGTGAAGTAGGCGGACTGACCACGGCGGCTGGAATCTGGGCTACTGGCTGCGTAGGCTTAGGAATTGGCTGGGGATTTTATAACATTGCACTCATTGCCATTATTTTTATGCTCATCATCATGATAGCGCTGAAAAAGGTAGAAACTGTTTTCATGAAAAAATCTTCTAATCTGATTTTTGAAATTGAAATTGATGAAAATACTGAAGTTTCAGAAATAATTTCCGAATGCTATGCTGTTTTTCTACAAAAAGAAATAATCATCAATAAAGTTGATAAAAACCTGAAAAACAATATTATAACATTCAATGCAACCACCGAGGAAAATAATAACAATCTCTCAGAAATTGTAATGACTCTTTCCTCAAAAAATAATATAAAATCAGTAAAAGATATGAGTATTTAATATTCATAAAAAGAAGCGAACCCTAAAATTTAGAGTTCGCTTCTTTTTATAATTACAATTATTTGTTAATAGCTGATACTCCTGGAAGTTCCAGCCCTTCAAGGCTTTCCAGCATCGCTCCACCACCTGTGGATACATAAGAAACCTTATCTCCGTAGCCAAACTGCTTCACGAATGCCACGCTGTCCCCTCCCCCTACGAGAGAAAACGCACCCGCCTTAGTAGCCTCTGCTATACTGTCTCCCAGAGCTTTAGTTCCCTCAGCAAAATTAGACATTTCAAAAACTCCCAAAGGACCATTCCAAAGAATAGTTTTGGAATTCATAATCACATCATTATTTATTTTTTGTGACTCACTTCCTACATCCAGCCCCATCCAGCCGTCTGGAATTTCATTTGCTGCCACTTCTTTTCTTTCGGCATCATTATTAAACTCTTTCGCTGCGATAACATCCACAGGAATATAAACTTTAACATTCTGATTTTTAGCCTTTTCTAAAATTTCTAAAGCCAAATCCAGCTTGTCATCCTCCACCAAAGAATTTCCTACATTTCCGCCTTGCGCTTTGATAAAAGTGAAAGCCATTCCACCACCGATAATCAGATTATCCACCACTGGCAGAATATTTTCTATAATAGTGATTTTAGTAGAAACTTTAGAACCTCCAAGTATCGCTGTAATAGGCTTTTCTCCAGAATGAAGGACTTTATCTATCGCTTCTAATTCTTTCGCCATAAGCAGCCCGAAAAACTTAGTCTGAGGGAAAAATTCAGCGATAACTGCCGTAGAAGCATGTGCTCTGTGAGCCGTACCAAAGGCATCATTCACATACGCATCGCCTAATTTGGCTAACTTCTCTGCAAATGCTTTGTCTCCTTTTTCTTCCTCGTTATAGAATCTAAGGTTTTCTAATAAAAGGATTTCTCCGCTTTTCAGCTCAGAAGCTAGTTTTACAGCTTCTTCACCGATGCAGTCATGAGCGAACTTCACAGATTTACCCAAAATTTTTTCTATCTCAGGAAGAATGTGTTTTAGTGAGTATTTATCATTTTTCTCTCCTTTTGGTCGTCCTAAATGCGTCATCAGGATAACCGAACCGCCATCGGAAAGAATTTTTTCAATCGTAGGTTTCACAGCCGCGATTCTGGTATTATCCGTTACCTTTAGGTTTTCATCCTGAGGGACATTAAAGTCTACTCTTACCAAGGCTTTTTTACCAGAAAAATCAAATTGTTTAATCGTTTTCATATGTATATATTTTTATTTGATTACTTTCTGCAAAGTTAATTTATAAATTCGTCCAATAAAAATTTTAGCCAACAAAAAATTCCCCAATCACCACACTATTACATTATTCATTTTATTATTTATTAAAAAAAAGATATATGATGTATATTGTTATAGAGCTGGGTTTAGTGGATAAATTTTTTATGAAAGTTTAGCACAAATATTTTAGCTAAAATTCATAGATAATTCACATCATAAAGCATTGATTTTAAATTTATAAAAAGACTTATCAACATTTGTGAATAAGTCTGAAATAAAGACAATGTGACCAAGTGTAATGTGAATAAGCCTATTAAAAAACAAATGTTTTTATTTGAAAATAATTCTTGACTTGTGGGAAAATTTTTCTCATTAGAATTTTATTTCGGATTTCAAAATATTTTTTCTTGGAAGTTTTCCACATGGAATAAAGATAGTTTTTCCTCATTAGCCACAGACATTGTTGATAAAAAAATCAGATTCAGTTTTTGAGGCTGAACCTGATGAAAAGTACCTATTTAGCTTGGTTTTTATTTCGTAGTAATTGTTATAAAAGAATCATCATTTTTGAATTTAAATCCTTTTTTCCTTATATCATCTACATTAAACTTTATTTCTACCGTGTTGTTATTTACTTTTCTTACTAAATCATGTTTTCCTTCTATTTTCTTTATTTCCGAATTGAAATGGAAAGTTACCCGATAGTTTTTAGTAAATATTATCCAATCTAAATCAGATTCTTGATCTTTATTTTTTTTGATGAGCATATCATTTAATACAGAAGTGTTTATTTTCAGGGTTTTTCCGTCCCATTCATTTTTGGAGAACAAATCAAGAACTGGAAACTCTTCTCCATCTTTTTTATTGAAGACAAGAGACAATTCTTTATTAGTCAGTTTATCAGTTTTAAAGAAAACATCTGTCAAATCCTCATCCTTATCATAGCCGCCTTTTACATATATTTTTTTCATCACTGCTAAGGTATCAGGGTGGGTGATTCTTTCTTTTTTATCCTTTTTTAGGTTCATCTCATACAAGCTGGTCCATTCTTTTGGGAGGTCATCTTTATCTTTCTTACCCTTCTTATTCTCATCTTTAAAGATTTTTGCTGCTTCTTTCCCATCGATGTCCATTACTATACTCTGTGTTTTGTCTTCGTGCAGGGTAACATCAGCGGTTACATTACATGAAACCAATGTAGCCATAAGCAAAACTACCATCCAAAAATAATTCCTGTTTTTCATTGTAAAATTTTTTATAAAGATAGCAAAAAGATGTTAAAGCCGAATAATAAATATTAAATTTGTCGCATGAAAATTCTTCATATCGAGACTTCTTCTAAGAACTGCTCCGTTGCGGTTTCCTATCACAGGGAGCTGCTTTCTCTCTGCGAGAAAACTTCTCAGGATTACAAACAGTCCGAAAATCTCCACACCTATATAGAATGGGCTTTGGAGGGCGCTGGGATTACGCTCCGCGATTTGGACGCCATATCCCTCGGCAAGGGACCCGGCTCTTATACAGGGCTTAGAATAGGCACTGCTTCGGCTAAGGGTTTTTGTTTCGGGCTGGGCATTCCGCTCCTCGCGGTCAATTCTTTAGAAACCATGGCGGCACCTTTCTTGGGTCAGGGTTATGATGCTGTCATCCCGCTTGTAGATGCCCGCAGGATGGAGGTTTATTGCACCGTTTTTGAGGGAGCTTCCGGAGAGATGCTCACAGAGACCAATGCCAAGATTTTAGATGAAACCAGCTTTTGCGAATATGCTGATAAAAAAATACTCTTCGTAGGGGACGGCGCTGCCAAAGCCCAAAATCTGCTGAAACTTCCTCTTGCCGAGTATAACGAAAAAATATATCCATCTGCAAAATACCTCATCAGCAGGGCGGTAGAAAAATATACCGCTGGAGATTTTGAGGACATTACTTATTTTGAACCTTTTTACCTCAAAGATTTTCACGGAGTGAAAAAATCCCAGCAGTCTCCCTTATAGCCCTCTCCCCCACCCTGTTCTTGGCTTCCCAGCCTTGTTCCGCTATTTTGGTTTAGGCCGAAACTATGAGAACCGATAAGGAATTCCACTTTCAGGGTGTATGGAAGTCCTTTCCCGAAAAAAATCTTTCTGTGCTTTTCCTTGATGAAAAGCACCAAAAATCACGGCTTGGAAAGTCCGGCTAAAATTTTAATAGAAAACCTAAAATTCTTATAACTCGGCTTCGCCTCAAACAGAAAGAATTTTTACGGCTTCCTATTAAAATTTCTTTACGCCTCCCTTTCCTATGCCGTCTGCCCAATGCAAAACCCATAAAAATAGCGTTCTCATTTCTGTGCGGTTATTAAAACGGCCTCCGGAAAGAAAAGCGTTAAAAAATATTGGAGAAATCCCGTTAAAAAGCTTTCCTGTCTGAGCCGGCGCTGGAATTGGTGGCTGGGGCAAGTTAGGAAAGGTTTAGGGATTTTGGAAATATTTTAGCTTTTCTTTCTGAAGCCTTGATTTTTTCGTTCTTTTGTATCAAGACAAAAGAACAAGACTTAATGAAGAATTGCACTTTTAAAGAATTCAAAAATCCCAGCCGTAAAAATTCTGCTTATTGATTTTAGCCTGAAATAATAAGAACTGATAAGAAATCCCACTTTACAACTGAAAGAAACAGCTGGAATTTTCTAAAATTATACTTTCAGTATATCTGAGATAACAAACTACACCCTGTAGTTTGTGTTTTTTGTTAAAAAATAGTCAGCTACAGGGTGTAGTTTATACTTTCAGGGTATCTGAGATAGCAAACCACAGGGTGTGTTTTGTGTTTTTTTTAAAAAAAATAGTCAGCTACAGGGTGTAGTTTATACTTTCAGGGTGTCTGAGATAGCAAACCACAGGGTGTAGTTTGTATTTTTTGTTTAAAAAAATGGGAGATACAGGGTAGGTCTCGGACTTTCCGACACTCTGAGATACCAATCTCAAAAAAATACGCTTATTTTTTGTTGGTTCAAATTATTTTTCTATATTAACGCTATCAAATTTCAAAATTAAAAATAAGTATTATGGAAAAATTAACGAAAATCAAAGAGATTAGTTTAAGGGTTCTTAATAACGCCGAATACACTCAGTTCCTCAGTAATACCGAGCAGCTCCTCCAGACGGCAGGTGCAGGGCATCTGAGAATAGATGCTGGTCTGCTGGCGGAATTTCGGGACAATATCCAAAAGCTTACAGACATCTCGTTTCAGAGCCGTGCCAGCACCGAAACCGAAGAACTCGCCAAGTTAGACAAACAAAGGGATGATTTGGCTGTTTACCTCCTTGCAGCTTTCAGAGTGGAACGAAAATCGCCCATCATCCCCCGCAGGGAAGCCGCTGCGAAGCTCTACACCATTACCAAAAATTACATCGGTGTGCAGTCTCTGCCGAACCGACAAGAAACGCAGGTGCTGGAAGGCTTGGTCACAGACCTTGAAAAACCCGAAAACCAAATGCTGCTCCTTAACCTGAACCTCGGCGAGGTGCTTTCCCAGCTGAAAAATGCCAATTACGAATACAAAAGACTTACCGCCGGAAGAGCAGACAGCCAGATTCTAAACACCGTAGAAAGCGCGAAAAAAGTGAGAAAGCTGACCGATGAGCAGTACGATGAGCTGATTACAAGGGCTTTCGTGGCAAGTGTGGCATTCCCATCACAGGAAACCAAAGCGTTTGTGACTTCTATCAATAAACTGATAGATGACACTAGAAAAGCATACAAACAACGCCTTGCCCATACCAAAAAAACAGAAAAAGAAAACCCTGCTCAGCCGAAATCAAATAATTAGTTTAACTTTGTCCCTCCACCCTCAGGAGGGATATTTCTATCAAATCAAATAAAAAAAGAAAACAATGCGAAAAAAGAAAAAACACATATCTAAAAAAAACGAACACAAACTAAAAGACATAGGGAGGCTCATCCTGAGATTCCTTAATAAAAACTCATCTAAAATATACAACTACAAGCAGATAGCAGACGGTATAGATTACAAAAACCCGCGCCAGAGAGAGCAGGTCATCCAGACCCTGCACAAACTGAGAGCCGAAGACAAGATAAAGGAAACCGAGAAAGGGAAATATATGCTAAACCTTCAGATAAAAGATACTCTGACTGGTACGATAGACTTCGCCCTCAACGGAAATGCCTATGTAAGCGTGGAGGGACTGGATGAGGATATCTTTATTCATCAGAAAAATGTAAAAGATGCTTTGCAGGGGGATAAGGTCTTAATCATCACTTACAACTTCAAAGGGCGGAAGCTGGAAGGCTCTGTATTAGAAGTCTTGGAGAGAGCCAAAGACTCTTTTGTGGGGACATTTGAGTATGTGAAATATAAGGATTTCGGGTTTGTGGTTTGTGACAAAAAGGTCATCAATACCGATATTTTCATTCCTAAATCCAAAATCCACGGAGCCAAAGACGGCGATAAAGTAGTCGTGAAAATGCTCCAATGGGATATCAATTCCAAAAACCCAGAAGGGGAAATCATCAAAGTATTAGGAAAACCAGGCGAACACGAAACGGAAATACATTCTATCCTTGCCGAGTATGAGCTTCCCTACCATTTCCCTGAGGAAGTAGAGGATTTCGCGAATAAAATCAACCGAGAAATCACTCCCGAAGAGCTGAAAAAAAGAAGAGATATGCGGGGGACACTCACTTTCACCATAGACCCGAAAGATGCCAAGGATTTTGATGATGCACTATCGCTGAAAAAATTAGACAGCGGAAACTGGGAAATAGGTGTACACATTGCCGATGTATCCCACTATGTACAGCCAGGAATGCTTTTGGATGAGGAAGCATACAGCCGTGCGACTTCCGTTTATCTCGTGGATAGGGTAGTTCCCATGCTCCCAGAGATTCTCAGTAATGACCTCTGTTCGCTAAAGCCAAATGTGGATAGATATGCTTTCTCGGCGGTGTTTGAGATAAATGACAGGGCAGAGATAGTGAATCAGTGGTTTGGGCGTACAGTCATCCACTCTGATAGAAGATTCTCCTACGAAGAAGCCCAAGAGCGTATAGAAACAGGAAAAGGAGATTTGGCGGAGGAAATACTGGCATTAGACCACTTGGCAAAGATTCTCAGAAAAGAGAGATTAAAGAAAGGGGCTATCGCTTTTGACCGCAGTGAGGTGAGATTTAACCTTGATGAAAATAATAATCCTATCGGAGTTTATTTTAAAATCAGCAAAGATTCTAACCACCTGATAGAGGAGTTTATGCTGCTGGCAAACAGAAAAGTTTCCGAGTATGTATCTCTTTCCAGAAAGGGCGAACCCACGCATAATACTTTTATTTATCGTATCCACGATGACCCAGACCCAGCGAAACTAGAAGCGCTGAGAGATTTCGTGCAGACACTCGGCTACAAAATGAATATTTCCAATTCCCAAAAAATAGCCGAAAGTATGAACAAACTCCTAAAAGATGTGGCAGGAAAAGGCGAGGAAAACATGGTGGAAACTTTGGCGATGAGAAGTATGAGCAAAGCAGTCTATTCTACCGAGAATATAGGACACTACGGACTAGCATTCCCATATTATTCGCACTTTACTTCGCCTATTCGCCGTTATCCAGACCTAATGGCGCATAGACTGCTCCAGCATTATTTGGATGGTGGAAAATCGCCAAACAGAGAGGAATACGAAGAATACTGCAAACACTGCAGCGATAGGGAAAGACTGGCTGCCAATGCAGAGCGGGATTCTATAAAATACATGCAGGTGAAGTTCATGGAGGACAAAGTAGGTCAGGATTTCACGGGGGTAATCTCGGGTGTAGCAGACTATGGTTTTTGGGTAGAAATACCTGAAAACGGCGCCGAAGGAATGATAAAACTGAGAGACCTGATGGATGATTCCTACTTCCATGATCCGAAGGCGCATTCTATTGTCGGTACCAAGTCAGGCAAGACCTACCGCCTCGGTGATGAGATAAAAATACAAGTAGTAAAAGCCAACCTCATCCAAAAACAATTGGATTTTAAAATAGTAGAATAACAGCAATAAAAAAACTCCCTTTTTTAGGGAGTTTTTTTTATTATCTGTTGTATTCTATTGTCTGATAATAATCACTATTTATATAGTGTCCTGTAGCAAGGTCTTTAGTTTTGCGTTGTATTTTGGTTGGATAGTTGTTAGTGTTTAAAATATATTCTACTATAGATTCTCCTGTATAGCTATCATTAAAATGAGGACTACCAGAATAATAAAAAGTAGTGTTTATTTCTTTCTTTATATAAGAAATAGGAAGGTGTATGCCACTAACATCTTCACTTCCAATTGCAAAAGATGAATAATTAAGTTTATCCATTCCTTTTATGTTTTCTATTAAACTATGATGATTTGCGTATTGGTAAGTAAAGGTATTATTGTCTTTCTGAGTGATATCTCCTGCCGTGTTTTTTTCTTCAGAAACCATCTCCTTTCTTATTGGTCTTTTCTTTGCATCTAATGTGTAAGTGATGGTAGAAGTGGATATAGAAGATAGAGTTCCAGTTATATCATCATAATTTTTAGATATCTTTTGTGCTGTTACAGTAGAACCATTGATGGTGTATGTTGTATTTTCTTCTAAAACTTTAATAGTACCACTATAAGATTCTTCTTTTTCAGAGATAAGGTTTCCATTAGAATCATAATTAAATACATGAGAACTTCCATCAGGATTATTTGTAGAAGTAATTAAATCTCCTGTATAAGTGTAAATTACATCTTTGTTGTCACGAGTAACTTTCATGAGCTTATTTCCATTATAACTAAAAGTAATCACTTCATCTGCTTTACCAGTTTGAGAATAGGTAAGTTTGGTTGGAAGAATTACTGTTTGGCTGATTGCAGGTGTCTGAGGTGTTGTAGGATTATCATTATCCCTGCTGCACGAAATAATCATCGCTCCCACAAGAGCCGAAAATAAAAATTTTTTCATTTTATATTGATTTTAAAATTAATTGGGCAAAGATAATAATTTTCATCTAAAAATAAAATCCGTATTTTTGGAGTTTCAATTAAGAATTTGCATCCTATGATAGAGCTTATTTTTTCTGCTGTCGGTTTGGGTTTTATGCTTAGTTTGGTATTCATTGGGCCTGTTTTCTTCCTTTTGGTGGAGACCAGCCTTTCGCGTGGGTCTCGGCATGCACTGGCGCTGGATTTGGGCGTGGTTTTTGCGGATATAGTGTGCATTGTGGCGGCGTATTTCAGCAGTCAGGACATTATCCATATCATAGACCAATACCCGAGTTTTTATAGGATTTCGGCGCTTATTATCTTTGTTTATGGGATTTATATGATAGTTTCCAAAACCAGAATGCACATCGCAGGTGAGGAAAGGCTCATCAACCAAAACTATCTGAAAACTTTTCTCAATGGTTTCCTGCTCAATATTCTGAACATCGGTGTGGTACTTTTTTGGCTGGTAACCGTCATTTTCATTAGAAAAAACTATCCTGACACGGGCAGATTTTTGCTTTACATCGGTTTGGTTATCGGGACATATCTTTTGATAGACTTGGCGAAAATCTACTTGGCGAAACAATTTCACAATAAACTCAATCAGCAGGTGGCTAATAAAATCCGAAAAGGCGTAGGCTTTATTCTGCTGGTTCTGAGCGTGTTTATTTTCCTTCAAAGTTTTAAATCCTTTAACCAACTGGACAAAAGATTAGAAGAAAAAGGCATCAAACGAGAAGAAATAAAGTAAAAAGATACTCAATAACAGACACTTATGGCGGTCATATTCCCAAAAACCCTTAAAAAAGGCGATAAAATAGCAGTCGTTTCTCCTGCTGGTTCGGTAGAAGAAGAGCAGATTTTATCCACGCTGGAACTTATAAAATCCAAAGGCTATGAGCCTGTTCTCAGTCCTCATTGCTTGGGCAGATTTTCCTTTGGGTACAGCTATTCTGGAACGGAAAAACAGCGAATTTCTGACCTGAACTGGGCATTGAACAATGATGAGGTTTCTGCCATCTGGGCTACGCGCGGCGGCTATGGCTGTCAGCATCTTTTGGGACATCTGAAACTAAAACATTTCAAAGAAAATCCAAAATGGTACATCGGCTATTCGGATAATACCGTTATCCAAAGTTTCCTCTTGAAAAAGGGCTTTGCGAGTATCCACGGACAGACACTGAAGACCTCATCTTTTGGAGTTTCAGCCGAAAGTTATGAAGAGATTTTCAATATTTTCAGCGGGAAAAAGCCTAAATATCAGGTCACTCCACATCCGCAGAATAACCACGGAAGTGCAGAAGGAATTTTGGTCGGTGGAAATCTGGCGCTGGTCTATGCGCTTTTGGGAAGCTCGTATTCGGTAGATTTCAGGGACAAAATTTTGTTTATAGAAGACATCGGCGAGAATTTTTATTCGCTGGACAGAATGCTCATTTCTCTTGATTTGGCTGGTGTTTTTAGGAAAATAAAGGGCATCATCATCGGAGGAATGATTAACATGGGAAACGAGGCAGAAAACCCTGATTATGAGTATAGTTATGATGCTATGGCTTATGAAATCATCGCCGAAAGGCTCAAGAAATATTCTTTCCCAAAGCTGTTCGCTTTTCCTAATGGGCATATTTTTGATAATGTGCCACTGATTTTAGGGTCTGAAATAAAACTGAACATTTCCGAAACAGGAGCAAAAGTAGAATTCTTATAATTCCATAAATGGCTGAACATAATGACTTTGGAAAGGAATCCGAAAATTTGGCTGTAGAGTTTTTGAAAAAAAAAGGCTATAAAATTTTAGTCAAAAACTACCGCTATCTAAAAGCCGAAATAGACATCATCGCAGAGACTGAAAATCAGATTGTTATAATAGAAGTAAAAGCCAGAAGCACAGATACTTTCCTGAGTCCAGAAGAGGCGGTGAATAAGAAGAAAATCAGGCTGCTCATCTCTGCTGCGAGCCATTTTTTGGAAGAAAATGAAATAGACAAGGAAGCAAGGTTTGATATAATCGCCATTCTTCCGAATGAAGAAAATCAATTCCAAATCAAGCATATAGAAAATGCTTTTGATATTACAGATGGCTTTTAGAGATAAATATAAAACTGAGTTATGAAAAAATTAAATCTGATTTTAGTTGTAATCATATTACAGAGTTGTTTTCCAAGTTTTAAACCTAAAGAAGAAGTTAAGAAAGAACTGAAGCACGAGAAAGCCTCTATAAAATGGATAAAAGTAGTAGGTATTTTAGACCAAAACTATCCTGATTATATCATTATGGAAAGAGCTAATTTAATTGATACTATATGTGAAGCTCATAATATAAGTGGGTTAAACCTCAAAAAAGATATTGTAATTATAACTTTTGATGGGTATCCTAAAAGATATGCAGCTCCTATTAATGTTAAAGAAGAAGCATTAGGATTGAAGATTAAAATACAATTTTAATAAATAATAACTATATATAAAAAAAACATTATATTTGCTGACAAATGTCATATTATGCAGATAGAACATCATCTTGAAATTGAACACAATTTTCAAAATATTTTCTGTGAAAAATCATTCAAAGAATGCCTTTCTGAGGAGGATTTTCAGAAATATTTGGATGGTAAGAAGACGATTACCATTAGTAAAGGCAAGTTAGTTTTTAAAGAAGGAGAAATCCCAAAAGGGGTTTTTTATATAGAAAAAGGAGCAGTAAAACTCTATAAAATGGGGTTTAATAGGAAAGAACAAATCCTGCGTTTTGCAAAAGAAGGAGACCTCATAGGCTACCGCTCTCTCCTTTCCGAAGAACAGTTTGGTGCTTCTGCAGAGGCTATGACAGCAGTGCAAGCAGTCTTTATTCCTGCTGAAATCTTTCATAAACTGCTGATGTGCAATCCCAAACTCTCCTATGCCATGCTTCAGAAAATTTCTTATGAATTAGGAGAATATTCTAACACGATTACTCTTCTTGCACAAAAAACAGTAAGGGAAAGACTGGCAGAAATCCTTCTATTATTGGAACTTAAAATAGGAACAGACCCAGAAGGTTTCATTAAAATAGCTTTAACGAGAGAAGAAATCGCAAACCTGATAGGAACAGCCACAGAAAGTGCCATCAGACTTATTTCCGAGTTTAAACAAGACCAGCTTATAGAGGTAGAAGGAAGAAATATAAAAATTCTTAACCACGAAAGACTAAAAAAATTGGGTCATGTAGATTATAACTAAATAAGTTTTTCTTATTTAGTTTTTGTTTTATCATAAAATTTAGAATCATGTCTGTTCATTCCGAAATAAAGAAAATAACAACTGAAACTCTCCTCAAAATGAAGGCAGAAGGAGAGAAAATTACCATGCTTACTGCTTATGACTTTACCACAGCCAAAATGCTGGATGCTGCAGGGATAGATACTATTTTGGTGGGAGATTCGGCAGCGAATGTAATGGCTGGGCATGAAACTACACTGCCTATCACTCTTGACCAGATGATTTATCATGCGCAGTGCGTTACTAGAGGAGTTCAGAGGGCTTTTGTGGTGGTAGATATGCCGTTTGGAACTTATCAGAGTGATTCGCAGAAGGCTTTAGATTCGGCGGTGCGGATTATGAAAGAAACCAATGCCAATGCTATTAAATTAGAAGGCGGAAGGGAAGTTGAAGATTCCATCAAAAAAATTGTGGCAGCGGGAATTCCTGTTATGGGGCATTTGGGGCTTACTCCTCAGAGTATCAATCAGTTCGGAAGTTATAAACTTCGCGCAAAGGAAAACGCCGAAGCACAGAGGCTTAGAGAAGATGCTCAACTTTTGCAGGAACTTGGTTGTTTCTCTTTGGTTTTAGAAAAAATACCAAGCCAGCTTGCCAAAGAAGTTACTGAGGCTCTTTCCATTCCCACGATAGGTATTGGAGCGGGTGTCCATTG
>CAUQHD010000018.1:0-15553 GCA_963517805.1 uncultured Flavobacteriaceae bacterium
AAAAAATCAGATGAAAAAGATATTTTTAATTTTATTTGGGATCATGTTTCTCTCTTTTTCTGCACAACAGAAAAAACATACCGTGGAAGCAAAGGAGACTTTATATTCTATAGCGAAAAAATATGGAGTAACCGTAGATGAACTTATCAAGCAAAATCCTAAATCAAAGGATGGAAAATTGGATATTGGCGAGGTATTGATTATCCCAAATAAACAAAAAAACAGCCCAAAAATAGAGGACAAAAAGGAAGAAAAAAAATCTAATCAGAAATTAGGAAAGATATATCTTCAGCCTAAACAGACTATTTATAGTATTACCAAACAGTATAAAATCACGGAAGCACAGTTGAGAAAACTCAATCCTGATTTGGATAATCATATGAAAATAGGTGATGCCGTTGTCCTTCCGGAGGAAAATATTAAAAAATATGGAGATGTTTCAACTCAGGCAACTGTGATAAATGATAAAACAGATCTTCCTAAAAACAGCGTAAAAGAAACCGAATCAGGGACTTATGTTGTCCAGTCAAAGGATACCTATTATGGTATTACAAGAAAATTTGGAATTTCTCAGAAGGAATTGTTCTCAATGAATGAAGGGCTGGAACAGAGAGGTTTGCAGGCAGGAGATGTTATTATAATTAAAAAAGGAAATAATGATGTAGCAAAAGTTTCTCAAAAAGAGACAAAATCCTATGAATTAGGTGATTATGTAACTTATAAGGTTCAGAAAGGAGATACGCTTTTGGGAATTTTGAAAAAGTTTAATATCACTTATGAACAGCTTTCTCAACTGAATGATGGCGTGGAGAATGGATTAAACCCAGGAATGGAGCTTAGAATTAAAAAGATTGAAAATCAATTTGCAAGTAAGGAAAAAGGAGCGGTGAATATGGTGATTATGCTCCCGTTTGGGCTTGATAGCAATGACAATAAATATAAAAATTTAGCATTAGATTTCTTAGCAGGAGCTAAAATGGCAGCAGAGAGAAGTCTTAAAAATGGAAAGAAAATAAACATCAATGTTATTGATTCTGAGAGTGAAACCGCTGTTAAGAATAGTTTAGAGCAGATTAATAAGTCTAATACGGATATCATTATAGGGCCGTTTTTCAAATCTAATGTTTTGGAAGTTTCGGACCATGTTAGAAAAGAAAAAATCCCAGTAATTGCGCCGTTTGCGCATGCTTCGGATATGTATAACCAAGAAAATCTTGTCCTTGTAGAGACTTCTGTTCGCACATATACGGAAAAAATAATACAAGAGGTAAAACAGGTGTATTCAGGACAGAAAATATACATCATCGGCGAAAAGGATAATGAAGAAGTAACATATCTAAAAGAGCAATTTGAGAAAGTGCTATCTAAAGCTGATGTTGCTGTAAGTGCTTCGGCATCAGGGATAGAGTTGGAAGAAAACATGATGACAGGGCAGAAGCTCCCTATTATCATGGTTTTAGCAACCGATAAAGAAGATACAGGAACAGCTTTTTCCAAGAAAATTATCCAGCTGGTTAGTCAGTCTGATGGAATAAAGGCATTTAGCATGTATTACAATTCTAATTTTGAAAAAAATATAGATGAACTCAGTAAATCCAACCTTGTTTATCTCATGGATAGAAAAATAAATGTGGAGGGAAGTTTTGAGAAAGAAGTTTTGGAAGATTTTAAGAAAAAATATTGTAAAACACCATCCAAATATAATATTATAGGATTTGATGTAGTGAATGATGCTCTTGAAAGACAGCAGGCAGGAGGTTTTCTAAAGAATATAGATAAGGTGCAGACCCAGTTGGCAACTAAGTTTGAATATGTCCGAACGAAAAGAAACGGAGCATATGCAAATACAGGATATAGAGTGGTAAGGCTCATTCCATAAAATAAAAAAAGATAGGTTTATTTAAAATATATGAAAGCATTAGTATTTCCTGGTCAAGGCTCCCAGTTTGTGGGAATGGGTAAGGAACTTTATGAAAGTAGAAAGGACATTAAGGATTTAATGGAGTCCGCAAATGATATTTTGGGATTTGATATTTTATCTATAATGTTCAATGGAACGGAAGAAGATTTGAAAAAAACAAAGGTTACACAGCCTGCGATATTTATCCATTCTTTGGCGGCAGTAAAAGCTGTTGATACGATTGGAGCGGGTATGGTGGCAGGGCATTCTCTTGGGGAGTTTTCTGCATTGGTGGCTAATGGGGCTCTGTCTTTCAAAGATGGGCTGGAGCTGGTCTACCAAAGGGCTTTAGCGATGCAGGAAGCCTGCGATGCGAATCCGTCTTCTATGGCTGCGGTTCTTGGGTTGGAAGATGAAAAAGTAGAGGAAATCTGTGCGCAGATAGAAGGAATTGTAGTTCCTGCGAATTATAATTGTCCAGGTCAGCTTGTTATTTCAGGAGAAACTACAGCCGTGGAAAGGGCTTGTGAAGCATTAAAAGCTGCTGGAGCGAAAAGAGCTTTGTTACTGCCTGTAAATGGAGCTTTCCATTCGCCATTGATGAAACCAGCACAGGATAAATTAGCGAAGGCAATAGAGAACACGAAATTTAACAAACCTATTATTCCTATTTATCAGAATATTACCACTACGGCCGTAGAAGACCCAGAGGAAATTAAAAAGAATTTGATTGCCCAGCTGACAGGTCCTGTAAAATGGACTCAAACAGTGAGAAATATGATAGCGGATGGAGCAGAAAGTTTCGTGGAAGTAGGTCCAGGTAAGACTTTGCAAGGATTGATTAAGAAAATACACCCAGAAGCGGTGGTTTCTTCGGCGATATAGTTTTTAAGAGGTTTAATAATTCGGCGGGAGGGAATTCTCGTCGTTTTTTATATATGGAAAGAATCTTTTCACATGGGAAATTGCTCATTTCATCGGAATATTTGGTTCTGGATGGAGCATTGGCATTGGCATTACCAACAAAATTGGGGCAGGAGTTTTTTTTCGAAGAAAAGTTGGATAATCAGTCTATTATAGAGTGGGAATCCCTGTGCCGAGGCGAAAAATGGTTCAAATCCAAAATAGATTACAATAAATGGGAAGTTTTAGAAACGGATGATGCCCAGTCGGCAGAGTTTATTTTAGAAATTTTAAAAGAAATACAAAGAGTTTCTAAGGTTAAACTCCAAAATTCAGAAACTTATTTTCTCAAGACAAATTTAGAATTTCCGCGGAATTTTGGTCTTGGGAGCAGTTCTACATTGATGAATAATCTTGCTCTTTGGGCAGAAATAGACCCATTTCGCCTAAATGAAAAAATGCTGGGTGGCAGCGGTTATGATATTGCTGTTGCAAAGGAGGCTTCAGCTTTGTTGTATCGTAAAGGTTTGGATAATACACAAATAGAAAAAATTGATTATTCTCCAATGTTTAAAGATGAGCTGCTTTTTGTTCATCTCAACCAAAAACAGAATAGCCGAGAGGGAATAAGGCTTTATCAATCTAAAAACAAATCGGAGGAATTGATTAAAGAGTTTTCGGATTTGACAGAAAAAATATTTCGTTGTCAGGATTTGGAAAATTTTTCAGAATTGATGAACTTTCATGAAGAAAAGCTCTCGGATTTTTTAGGCTTGGAAACTGTTAAGAAAATTTGTTTCCCTGATTGCCCTGTTTTTGTGAAAAGCCTTGGGGCTTGGGGAGGAGATTTTGTGATGACTAGAAAATTTCAAGGATATGAAAATTTCTTTCATGGACATGGATTTCATACTTTTTTTGACTGGAACGAAATAATTAAGTAAAACTGAACTAAATCATAGGAAATACCTAAAAATATCAATACATTTGCGTATAGTTAATTTATATAAAATATTTAACATGGAACAGATTAAAAACTATTTAGAAAAACATGGAATTAAGGGAGTTAAGGAGATTGTGTATAATCCTACCTACGAACAACTTTTCCAAGATGAAATGTCACCAGAAAACGAAGGTTTTGAGAAAGGAATTTTAACAAATTCAGGTGCTGTTGCTGTGAAGACAGGCGTTTTCACAGGGCGTTCGCCAAAGGATAGATATATCGTAAAAGACCAAACTACGGAGAATACGATTTGGTGGGATGGTAAAATAAACTTGCCTACGACGCCTGAGATTTTTGGTGATTTAAAGAAAATAGTAACTGATTCCTTTGAAAATAAAAAAATCTATGTGGTGGATACTTTCTGCGGAACCAATCCAGACACGAGACTGAAAGTGAGATTCGTGATGGAGGTGGCTTGGCAGGCGCATTTCGTTACCAATATGTTTATCCGCCCTTCTCACTATGACCTAGAACATTACGGAGAGCCAGATTTCTTGGTAATCAATGGTTCTAAGGTGACTAACCCGAACTGGAAAGAACAAGGGCTTAATTCAGAGAACTTTGTGATGTTTAACCTTACAGAAAAAACTCAGATTATCGGAGGAACTTGGTATGGAGGTGAGATGAAAAAGGGAATGTTCTCTATGATGAACTACTATCTTCCGCTGAAAGGAATGGCATCTATGCACTGTTCTGCTAATGTGGGCGAAAAAGGCGATGTGGCAGTGTTCTTCGGGCTTTCTGGAACAGGGAAAACTACGCTTTCTGCTGACCCTAAAAGATACCTTATCGGTGATGATGAGCACGGCTGGGATAACAATGGCGTATTCAACTACGAGGGAGGCTGCTACGCGAAAGTAATAGACCTTTCTGCGGAAAAAGAACCAGATATTTTTGGGGCGATAAAAAGAGATGCGCTTCTTGAAAATGTAGTGGTAAAGGATAACGGCGAGGTGGACTATTGCGATGGTTCTATCACGGAAAACACCAGAGTTTCTTACCCTATTTATCACATTAGTAAAATAGTTTTACCATCAAAAGCAGGACACGCGAAGAAAGTGATTTATCTTTCTGCGGATGCATTTGGGGTGCTGCCTCCTGTTTCTATCCTTACAGATGAACAGGCACAATATCACTTCCTATGTGGATACACTTCTAAAATGGCAGGAACGGAGAGAGGCGTTACAGAGCCGCTGCCATCTTTCTCACCAGCGTTTGGAGAGGCGTTTTTAGCACTTCACCCTACGATGTATTCTAAAACTTTGGTTTCTAAAATGAAAGAGCACGGAGCAAAAGCTTATTTAGTAAATACAGGCTGGAACGGAACAGGGAAAAGAATTTCGCTGAAAGATACCAGAGCCATCATAGATGCTATTTTAGATGGTTCTATTGATAAAGCAGAAACGAATAAAATCCCAATTTTAGGGCTTACTTTCCCAACGACATTGCCAAATGTTCCTTCTGAAATTCTTGACCCAAGAGACACTTATGCTGATGCTTCTCAGTGGGAAATTAAGGCTAAAGATTTAGCAGGAAAGTATATCAAATACTTTGAGCAATATACAGACACAGAAGAAGGAAAAGCATTAGTAAATGCAGGACCGAAATTATAATAACAAAATAAAAAATAGGGTAGAATAGGGGAATAAAAACTCCTTTTCAAAACTTGTTTTTCAAAAGAAAAAATCTCTCTAAAAGTTTTTTAGGGGGATTTTCTTTTCACAATTTTAGTATTTTTGTAAAAATTAAGTTTTAATGAATTTTAAACTCCAATCGGAATACCAGCCCACAGGCGACCAGCCGCAGGCCATTCAGAAATTAGTTCATGGTCTAGAAAACGGCGAAAAATACCAGACACTGCTCGGAGTGACAGGCTCTGGAAAAACCTTTACCATCGCTAATGTGGTCAATGAAATCCAAAGACCTACTCTGGTTTTGGCTCATAATAAAACTCTGGCAGCACAGCTTTTTATGGAGTTCAAAGAGTTTTTCCCTGAAAATGCTGTGGAGTATTTTGTCAGTTATTATGACTACTACCAGCCCGAGGCATATATTGCCAGCACGGGGACTTACATAGAAAAGGATTTGAGTATCAATGAAGAAGTAGAAAAACTCAGGCTTTCTGCTACGGCAAGTCTGCTTTCTGGCAGGCGAGATGTACTGATAGTAGCCTCTGTTTCATGTATTTATGGGATTGGAAACCCTACGGAATTCAATAAATCTTTGATAGAACTGGAACTTAATTCTAAAATTTCCCGAACACAGCTCCTCCACAAGCTGGTAAATGCACTCTATTCTAGAACGCTGAACGAGTTTTCGCGAGGGACATTTCGTGTAAAAGGCGATGTGGTGGATGTTTTCCCTGCCTATGCTGACAGCGCGGTAAGGATACAGTTTTTCGGTGATGAAATAGAAAAAATACAAAGTTTTGACCCTATTTCAGGGAATATTATTTCTAATTTTGATAAAATCAATATCTATCCAGCCAATCTTTTTGCAACTTCCAAAGAAACACTCAACTCTGCCATTCGGAACATTCAGGATGATTTGGTAAAGCAGGTTGATTTCTTCAAAGAAATAGACAAACCATTAGAAGCTAAACGATTACAGGAGCGAACCGAACTGGATTTAGAAATGATAAAAGAACTCGGCTACTGCTCTGGGATTGAGAATTATTCTCGGTATATCGATGGAAGAGCGCCAGGAACACGCCCTTTCTGCCTTTTGGACTATTTCCCAAAGGATTTTCTGATGGTCATCGATGAAAGCCATGTTACCATTCCGCAGATTCACGCCATGTATGGTGGAGACCGAAGCAGAAAAGAGGCTTTGGTGGAATATGGATTCCGGCTTCCAGCAGCGATGGACAACCGACCATTGAAATTTGAGGAATTTGAAGAAATGCAGAATCAGGTGATTTATGTTTCTGCCACTCCTGCCGACTATGAGCTGGAAAAAACAGGTGGAGAATACATCGAGCAGATTATCCGTCCGACAGGACTTCTTGACCCAATAATAGAAGTGCGACCGACTGAAAACCAAATAGATGACCTGATGGAAGAAATTCAAAAAAGAGCCGAAGAAGATGAGCGGGTTTTGGTAACGACTTTAACTAAAAAAATGGCGGAGGAACTCACCAAATATTTCACAAAATTCGGGGTTAGAACTCGTTATATCCATTCGGATGTGGAGACTTTGGAGCGTATCCAGATTATGCAGGATTTGCGCGTTGGTTTGTTTGATGTTTTGGTCGGAGTCAATCTCCTCAGGGAAGGACTTGATTTACCAGAGGTTTCGCTGGTTGCCATTTTGGATGCTGACAAAGAAGGAATGCTCCGCTCTCGCCGTTCCATGATTCAGACTGTGGGACGGGCTGCGAGAAATATCAATGGTAAAGCCATAATGTATGCTGACAAAATCACCAAATCCATGCAGGCGACCATAGATGAAACCAACTACCGCCGCGAAAAACAAATTCAATACAACGAGCGGCATGGAATCGTTCCAAAAGCCCTTAATAAGAAGATTTCTGAAACATTGGTCGGTAGAAGCAAAGATTTCCCAGATGCCAAATACACTCAAAAAGAAATTTTGAAACAAGCTACTGAACAGAAGCAAAAGCACAGCACGGAAGAAATAGAAAGAATAATCGCCGAGAAGCAGAAAGAAATGGAAGCAGCAGCAAAAAATCTTGACTTCATCACTGCGGCAAGGCTGAGAGATGAAATCAAGGCTTTACAAGAATAATATTAGTTATTTCCAAAATTCATCGTGATATTCATCTTCAGCATGATGATGGATTTCATTTAGCCTTTTTCCTACTTCGGCAAGCTGTTCTTCTGTAAGAATATTTTCCAAATGAGGGAAAAGCACCCGCTCCTCAAAACGAATATGCTCTGTAACTTTGTCTGCATAGAGCGTAAGTAGTTCAAAATCCTCTACTTCGTTTAGGGTTTTCAGCAGTTCTCTTATTTCTTTATGCTCATCAAGGGCTCTCTGTGTCAGTTCATCATCAGAATAAGGAAACAAGATTTTCTCCTCTTCATCAAAATGGAAGCTCTGGCTGTTGTCCCAGTGATAGTTTATGTAGTTTTTAATGCGTTCATAGGAAATATTTTTCTTAATTCCCTGCTTTATTTTCCAGCCGCTAAGCAGTCCAAAATGGTGATCTTGGGAAAGTGGAACTATATTTTTGTCTCTTTTCATTTTGTTTTATTTTTAATGATACAAAATTAGTTTTTTAACGAATACCAAATCACTGAAATCATTAAATTTGTAAAATTTTAAAATCAAAATAATGAATATCCTTACCCAAAAATTCAATACAAAATACGAAACAGCTCCTTTTCAGGAGATTAAAGAAGAAAGCTATTTACCTGCTTTTCAGAAACTTATCGCTCAGTCAGAAAAAGAAATTGATGCAATAGCAAACAACCCTGCCGAAGCCACTTTTGAAAATACCATAGAGGCGCTGGCGTATTCTGGCGAACAGCTGGACAGAGTTTCTAGTATTTTTTTCAATCTAAATTCTGCTGAAACCAATGATGAAATTCAGAAAATCGCTCAGGAAGTTTCGCCTATTTTAACGGAATTTTCATCTAAAATTTCTCAAAACGAAAAACTTTTCCAAAGAATAAAAAAGGTTTTTGATGAAAAGGAAAATCTTAACCTAAACGAAGAGCAGAAAACCCTGCTGAACGAGACTTACAAAGGTTTTGTCCGAAATGGTGCTCTGCTAAACGAGGAAGACAAAAAGAAATTAGAAAAAATAGATATTGATTTGTCTGTAAAATCGCTGAACTTTGGGCAAAATGTATTGGCTGCGACTAATGCTTATTTCAAACACATTACCAACAAAGAGGATTTGGCTGGAATTCCAGAGCCTATTTTAGAACAATACGCCGAAGAAGCCAAAGAACGAGGGCTGGAAGGCTATGCCATTACACTGCAATATCCGAGCTACATCCCAGCGATGACCTACGCGGATAATAGAAATCTGCGACAAGAACTGGCTTTGGCAAATGGCAAAAAAGCATTTGACGGAGGCAAGTTTGACAACCAGAACCTCATCAAAGAAATCATCAATCTAAGACAGCAAAAAGCAGAACTTCTCGGCTACAAAAACTTTGCGGAATATGTTTTGGAGGAGAGAATGGCAGAAAGCCCAAAGAAAGTTTTTGATTTTCTAAATCAGCTTCTCACAGCGGCTACGCCTTACGGAGAAAAGGAAACTGCCCAACTAAAAGAGTTGGCAAAAACCGATGGAATAGACAAAATGGAGGCTTATGACCATGCCTACTATGCAGAAAAACTGAGAAAACAGAAATTTGACCTCAATGATGAGGAACTAAAACCATTTTTCCCATTGGAAAAGGTGCAAGATGCTGTTTTTGATTTGGCAGGAAAACTCTTTAACCTTGATTTTAAAGAAGTTACGGATATTCAAAAATACCACTCGGAAGTGCGTGTTTATGAGGTATTTGAAAACAATAACCTAAAAGCGGTGCTTTATGTAGATTATTTCCCTCGAAAAGGCAAGAGAGCGGGTGCATGGATGACCAGCTTCAAAAATCAATGGAAAAAAGACAGCGCAAACTCGCGACCACATATTTCGGTGGTGTGTAATTTCTCTAAACCGACCGCAGACACGCCAAGTCTGCTGACTTTCCAAGAGGTAACGACATTATTCCATGAATTTGGACACGCTCTGCATGGGATTTTAGCGGATACTCAATATCCTAATCTTTCGGGAACTTCGGTAAAATGGGATTTTGTGGAGCTTCCTTCCCAATTCTTGGAAAACTACTGCTACGAGCCAGAATTTTTGAAAACCTTTGCGAAACATTACCAAACGGGCGAAGTACTTTCGGATGAAAAAATCAAGAAAATCAACGAGTCTAAAAACTTCATGGAAGGCTATCAAACACTGAGACAACTGGGATTTGGTCTTTTGGATATGGCCTACCACACACAGCCCGAAGCCGTGCAGGACATCAAAACTTTTGAAACTAAACAAACCGAAAAATGCAGTCTTTACCCTGTAAATGTGGAAACTGCGATTTCTCCAAGTTTTTCGCACATTTTTCAAGGAGGATATTCGGCAGGATATTATTCCTACAAATGGGCGGAAGTCCTAGATGCGGATGCTTTCCAGTATTTCAAGGAAAATGGGATTTTCAATTCTGAAATTGCAAGAAAATACAAAACCCTGCTTTCATTAGGCGGAACCCAAGCTCCGATGGAACTCTACAAAGCCTTCCGAGGCAGCGAACCAAAAGTAAAAAGCCTCCTAAAAAGGGCGTTTGGGTAAGGTTGAAAAATCTTTATAAAATAAGGTAAATTGATGAAATTTATCTTATTTTTGTTTAAACTTAATTATAACATTATGAAGAAATTAGCATTATTCGTTTTATTGATGTCTGTTTTCTGTTTTGGACAGGATAACAATTTATTAGACCGACTTTCTGTATTAGAAAACAATGGAAAATTATGGTATAACATAGATGGCTATAGTGTCACAAGTGAAGAATTTAACTATCCTTTTAATGAAGAAGGATTAAAAAAAGTTTTTAGTAAACATAAAATCTCAAACAAAGACATTAAAACCAAAAATAACAATATCCACACGGATAATTTTTTCGTGACTAAAAACAGCAAAATCATCGGTGATATTCAGCAAGTTAATAATTACTATTTTGTAAAAAATAAGAATAATAACATTTCTGTTATCTGGTTTATAAAGGCTAGAAATACTGATAAAAACATGGAAGAAGAATTGGTAAATATGATTTTGGAAAATAAAATTCCAAAAGAAAACTATTCACCAATAACACCCTATGTTATCAATTTTGCAGGAAGAGAAATTAAATTAGGTGGAAATTGTTATTGGACTGCTCTAAATACAGTTCAATGCCCATACAATGGCGAAATGAATTGGTCTATTCACAAAGATATTCAAGATGCCCAAAACGCCATTGACAATCAGCTAATGATAACCAAACAAAGAAAAGGTAGCGAAGTCGTAGCCGAAAAAATGGTAGATGTTATTTTTGAGGGAACTCCTACAAAGGCTAAACAAGTAACTTTAAAACTAAAAGGCATCACAGCAGCATTAGCAGGAATGTCTGGAGGCAAAAGTCTAACCATATATTATGTTGCTGAAAAAGTGCGAGACAGAAATGTAAGCTGTGTAATGAGTTTTTGGAATGATGATAACATCAACCCTAAAACCAAACTTCCTCCTCTATTAGAAGAAATCATGGAACTAAAATAACAAAAAAGCAAAGTCAAAAGACTTTGCTTTTTCTATTCTGTTTTATAAATTTTATAATAAAAAACAGTCAGCAGGAATCCCAATCCTGCCAGCACAACTCCTACAAGCGAAGGATAATTGTAAGCCAATCCTAGACTAAGAGGAATACCGCCCAAGAATGCGCCCAGAGAGTTCGCAATGTTAAACGCCGCTTGCATAAATGCCGCCGCCATCATTTCCGAGTTTTTGGCTGCGCGAAGCATCAGGATATTAAGCGGAGAACCTTCCGCCATAGACAGCGCCCCACAGATGAAAGTCAATACCAGCGATGCCATTTGGTTTTCCGAAAACATAAACACCAAAAACAACGACACCACCATCATAAGAAGCAGTAATGCTGTCGCTTTCACAGGGATGATTTTATCCGCGAGTTTCCCGCCGAGATAGTTCCCTACCACCATTCCAGCGCCCGCCAAAACCATCATATAAGAAATATTTTCTGCTGGAAAACCAGAAACTTTCGTAAGCAAAGGAGCAATATAACTAAACCAAGAGAAAAGCCCTCCGAAACCAATCGCTGCAATCCCTATGATATGCCACGCCTTGGGTGTTTTGAAGAATTCTAACTCTTGGCGAAGTCCCACATTGCGGAGATTTCCCATTTGAGGAAGCCATAATTTTAAAAATAAAACCGTGAGCAGTCCTAAAACTGCTACAATCCCAAAAGCCACTCTCCAACTGACCATCTGTCCGATGTAGTTTACCAGCGGAACCATCGCAAGATTTGCCACCGTAAGCCCTGAGAACATTGCGGCTATCGCCTGAGCCTGTTTACCCTCTTGTGCTAATCTGGTCGCTACCACAGCTCCCACCCCGAAGAATGCCCCATGAGGCAGCCCCGACAAAAATCGGAAAGCAAGAAGCGTATAATATTCTGGTGCAATGGCAGAAAGTCCATTGAACACGGTAAATAAAATCATCAGTGCGATGAGGGTTTTCTTTGGAGGGTATTTAGATGAGAATGCCACCAAAATAGGCGCCCCTATAACCACGCCCAGCGCATAGGAAGAAATAAGATATCCTGCCTGTGGAATGGATACCCCCAGCGAATTTGCGACATCTGGAAGCAGTCCCATAATCACAAATTCCGTAGTACCAATTCCCAAACCTCCCAACGCTAGAGGAAACAATTTCTTTGAAATCATAAATATATTTTTTGGTTAAAAAAGCTAAAAATACATTGTATTTTAGCTTTGGTTTGATTGTTTATTTTCTTTAATATAAATTTTATTTCTTTTTAAACTGAATATTCATGATAACTATCGCTATCAGAATAAGGACAATTCCTACCCATTGGCTGAAAATCACAGTCTCGCCTAAGATGAAAAAAGCCATCATCACCGAAACGGGAAGCTCCACAGAACTGATGATACTCCCCAACCCCAGCCCTGTATGAGGGAAACCTGCATTCATAAGCAGCGGCGGAATAATCGTCCCAAAAACAGCAATGACAATTCCCCATTTGGTGAAAATCCCAAAATTAAAATCTTGGATAACATTATTTTCATTTATCCCTGAAAAAAGCTCTTTTGCCCATTGGAAATTATTTGGCCCAAACTGAGTGATAAAGCCAAAAACAGCCACTATAACCGCCCCGCCAAAAAGCATGTAAAGACTTCTTTTGTGCGGTACAATGTGAGGAGCAATACGATTGGCAGTAAACATCGTAGTAGTAAAAGATGAAGCCGCAAGTATCCCCCAAACAATCCCTCGCCAGTCTATATTCAGGTCTGAGTGAAGCAAGTTGGTCGCCAAGACAGTCCCTGTAAGCACCACCGCCACAGAAATGATTTTCTGCATCGATGGAACCACTTTATCCAAAAAATACTCCAAAATCACGCCCATCCAGACTGTCTGCATCAGCAGGACTATAGCAATGGAAACATTGATATACCGCACCGCGAGATAATAGAAAACGCTGGTCATTCCCAGAGAAGTCCCTGCCAGCATGAGTTTGGCAATATCTGATTTAGAAGGGTTTTTGGCGGCTTCTTTGTTTTTAAATTTGTAATAAAGACCGATGAGATACATTCCCAAAATCCCAAAAACAAACTGCGAAGCAGTTACCTCCGCTGTGGTATAATTTTCTGAATAAGCGAGTTTCACGAAAGTTGCCAGCATTCCGTAGCTGGTCGCTCCGAGTCCCACCAAGAGCACTCCCTTTAAAGTATTGTTTTGTGACATATTTTCAGATTTTTTTTCAAAAAAAGTCCGTAAAGATAGGCTTTTTATTTTAAATGAAAATAATAAAAACCATCTGAATTTAGATGGTTTTTTTGTTGTTTCTTTTTAATGTATTAGGTGTTTTTTCTGTTTTTATCAGCTGTTTCGTGCGGATTTTACCAGTTCGTTTACTTCTTGGTAGAAGTCTGCCCAGTCTGGCTGAGTTTTCATAATACTGATGAGGTCTAGATAGGATTTCAGGGATTTTTCCAAGTCTCGGCGGATGGCGGTAGCACTTGGCATTTTTCTCAAATCCGCATTGGCTTCCACCTGTTCGGTGTATAATTGTTCAAAATGCTGATGCTTTGTTTTTAGCTCCATAAAAGCCGTAGATAGGGACAGGACATTGATTTTTATGGTGTTTTCTGGTTTGTCCAGCTCCTCTATGAGTTTTTTCATCTGGGCGGACTGGGCGGAGTAGCTCAGGCGGTCTATATCCGTACCGAAAAGTTTGATAACTTCATACAGCTCACCCGCTTGGTCGGCATTGGGAACGGAACTCACCTGGCGATAGCCCCAAAGAAAATTCTTGAGACTACTGAAAGCCTTATCCCTTGCTTCATCGGCTTCGGCTACGGATTTGCCTTTTCCGCTGAAAGTCTGTTTGGTATAGACCTCATCGTAAGCTCTGTATTTTTCTTCCAAATCCATCAGCATAGGGTGCTGCTGTCCCAGCTGAGTTTTGCCCGTTTTAGATGCCTCTATCACCCTAAGAGCCAGAGTAGCGAGGTTTTTGGTGGTAAGTCTGACTAAAGAAATTTTCATATTTTTTGATTTAAAAAGTTAAAAAATTGATTTAATGCAGAGACAAATATAATAAAATTGCATTTTAGTTCAAACAAACTGCGGGGACTAAAATGCAACTGCATGTGAATTAAAACAGAGGTGTTTGTCCTTACCTGCAACTGCATTTTAGTCCAAACAAGTTGTGGGAATTAAAATGCAACCGCATGTGAATTAAAACAGAGGTGTTTGTCCTTACCTGCAATCGCATTTTAGTTCAAACAAGTTGCGGGAATTAAAATGCAATCGCATGTGAATTAAAACAGAGGTGTTTATCCTTACCTGCAATCGCATTTTAGTTCAAACAAGTTGTGGGAATTAAAATGCAAGAGTATTTGAGTTTAAACAGGTTTATATATTTAAAAACAATTTTATTTTTCTATGAATTTAGAAAAATAATTTTTAATAAACTCTAACTGATTCTGCTCAGATAGAGGTATTTTACTATTTCTCATATATTTAGAAAAAGCTTTCTCATAATTATAAAAATCCTGTTGTAATGGTAGTTTTCGAAAAAAAATAATAAAAAATTCTATAAATTTAACAATATGTTGCGCACAATTTCGCTCTATCTGGCTTTTTAGGAATATATTAGAAATTAAATTTGCTCTTTCATCATTTTGAATAACTTTAAACCTAAACTTATTTTCACCTATATTTATATATTTTTTATAGTCATGCTCATTTAAACCATAGAATTCATCAAAAGCTATATTATCTTCACTATCATAATGCTGAATAACAAAATCATTCATAAAAATGATATATGGATTTTGACCCGACACAGGTCTTACAAGATTTTCTGTATAATATTCAGGTCCTCCTGTTGTTTGGAGATATGTAATAGAAAGAGGAATGGAAATATCCATTTCTTTATTAAAAAGTATAATCCTTAATTTTTCTATAAATTCTGATGGCAACTGATATATTTCGGCATTACATACAGCAGATCTAAATATTTGCAGATAAAAGAAATTTCTACATAAAATATTATCTGATATGTGAATATCTTCTTTTCCTGTTAAATCATCTTCTCTAAATTTAGGTAGAATTTTTTGTATAAATTCAGTTTCAATCTCTGTGAATTTTTTTTCACATTCACTACAAAATACATAATCAACAGAACAAGGAGTATTATTTTTAGCATTTTCTATTTCTTCTTCTGTTGGTTTTCTTCCTAATTTTTCTATCAAGGTTTCTTCATCTATTCGTTGAAATTTGAATTCTATAAAGGGAGTTCTACTATCAATGGTAGAATAAAAACCTTTCTCTCTTTGATTACTTCCATTAAGATTTAAACAGTTTCTAATTATAGCATCTGTTAAATAATGTGTATTCTTTTTATCTGCTTCTTTTACTTTACAAAATTTACAAATCATAATTTAATCTTATTAGTTTTTTTAAAAACAACCCAATTTCTCTGGTGGTTTTG
>CAUQHD010000019.1:0-15499 GCA_963517805.1 uncultured Flavobacteriaceae bacterium
GATCTCCTTAAAAAGTTTGTCTTCATAAAATTTTTTGGTTTTCTAAATTTTAAATGTTGCAAATTTACGGTTAATTTTTTAACTAAAATTAACAAATCATCAAATTTTTACATCCTAAAATGTTAATTTTTCAAAAACGCCTATTTTAGGGCTTTTCCGAAGACACATTTTCAGAAATTTCTTCGGCTTCATCGGTGCTGTTTTCCTCTTTTTTATCATTTTCAGAAAATTCATCATGATAAACTTGAATCAACAATACAGTAATGGAAATCAATATTGGTCCAAAAATCAGCCCAATAAAACCAAAAACCTTCAACCCTAAAATAATCCCAAATACAGAATTCAGCGGGTGAATGTTTTCTATTCTTTTTAAGAATGTGAATCTCAGAATGTTATCCACTCCAGCAGAAAGAAAACCGAAAAATAGAACACCCGCTGCACCCACTGGATTTTGGCTTGCCAGCAGCATAAGTGACACTGGAACATAGACAATCGCGCCTCCTACAATAGGAATAAGCGATGCCATAGCTGTCAAAATAAACAAGAAAAACGGACTAGAAACCCCAAAAATAAGATACCCTATGAAAACTGTAAGCCCCTGCCCAATGGCTACCACAGGAATTCCCACCACATTGGCAATGATAAGTTTTCGGAAACGCTCGCCTATCTTATTGATATTAGATTTTTTCAACGGAACAGCCTTCTCAAAAGCCCTTTCCATCGCTCGAGAATTGACCAACATAAAATACAAAATGAAATATGCCGTAACGACCGTAGTAACGATGTCCACTGTCGTATTCAACAAGGATGAGGTATAAACCGTCGCCCATTCTCCTACTTTCCTTAAATCAATGGATTGGATGATATCATAACCTGTTTTATCCTTTATATATTCGTGGATTTTATTGATATGCTCTATGCCAACCTCTATATAGTCACGGGAATTTGCCAGTTTCACCACCAAAGTCTCTGCTATGTAATAAATCGGAACGATGATTACCAAAAGAGAAAGCAACATCAAGAAACCTATCGCTAGCCAAGGTTTCCATTTTCTCACTTCTGTAAGATTAAAATAATAATCACGAAAAATGACATAAAGTGTAATCGCACCCAGAAATGAAGGCAGAAAATTACTTAAATTAAATCCTATCAAAAACAAAAATCCGAAAATCATCCCTAGTAAGATGATCTGCCTGATTTTGTTATTACTAATTTGATTTCCCATACTAAAATTTATTCTGCAATAATATCAAAAGTATTTCAAATAAAGAAAATCCTTTCCCAATTTCTTAGGAAAGGATTTTTATCATAGCAAAATGTATAAATACATTGTTTTATCAAACTTTGATTTCTACATCTACACCGCTTGGTAATTCTAACTTCATAAGAGCATCTACAGTCTTAGAAGAAGAAGAGTAGATATCCATCAATCTCTTGTGAGCAGAAAGCTGGAACTGTTCTCTTGCTTTTTTATTAACATGCGGAGATCTAAGCACAGTAAAGATTCTCTTGTGAGTAGGTAATGGGATTGGTCCATTTACCACAGCACCTGTAGATTTTACTGTTTTTACGATTTTCTCAGCAGATTTATCTACTAAATTGTAATCGTAAGATTTTAATTTTATTCTGATTCTTTGTGACATTTTAATCTAAATTTTAATTAACCTCTTGCTTTAGCTATTACTTCTTCAGCCACATTCTGTGGAGCTGGTTCATATTTTTCAAACTCCATAGAAGATGTTGCTCTACCAGAAGATAATGTTCTAAGAGCTGTTACATATCCAAACATTTCTGCTAATGGAACAAATGCTTTGATAACTTTAGCATTATTTCTATCATCCATACCGTTTACAGTACCTCTTCTTCTGTTAAGGTCACCTACGATATCCCCCATGTATTCTTCTGGAGTAACAACTTCCAATTTCATGATAGGCTCCATGATTACTGGCTTAGCAGCTTTACCAGCTTCTCTAAATCCAAGTTTAGCAGCCAATTCGAATGAAAGTTGGTCAGAGTCCACTGGGTGGAAAGAACCATCTTTTAGTGTAACTTTAATTCCTTCAATCTCGAATCCAGCCAAAGGACCGTTTTTCATAGCTTCTTTGAATCCTTTTTCAACAGAAGGGATAAATTCTTTTGGAATGTTACCACCTTTAATTTCGTTAATGAATTCAAGTCCTGTTTTTCCTTCATCAGCAGGACCAATTTCGAAGATGATATCCGCAAATTTACCTCTACCCCCAGTTTGTTTTTTGTAAACTTCTCTGTGGTTAGCTGTAGCTGTAAGAGATTCTTTGTACTCTACTTGCGGCTGTCCTTGGTTTACTTCTACCTTGAACTCTCTTCTTAGACGGTCTACAATGATATCCAAGTGAAGCTCTCCCATTCCTGAGATAATAGTTTGTCCAGATGCTTCATCTGTTTTCACTTGGAAAGTAGGATCCTCTTCTGCCAACTTAGCTAAAGCGTTACCCATTTTATCTTGGTCAGCTTTAGTTTTAGGTTCAACAGCGATACCGATTACCGGATCTGGGAAAATCATAGATTCAAGAACGATAGGGTTCTTTTCATCACAAAGTGTATCCCCAGTTTTGATATCTTTAAATCCTACAGCTGCACCGATATCTCCTGCTTCGATGTACTCTACAGGGTTTTGCTTATTCGCATGCATCTGATAGATTCTTGAGATTCTTTCTTTAGAATCAGATCTTGTGTTCAAAACATAAGAACCTGCATCCAACCTACCAGAATAAGCTCTAAAGAATGCCAATCTACCTACATAAGGGTCAGTAGCAATCTTAAATGCTAATGCAGCAAATGGCTCATTTACATCTGGTTTTCTTGTGATTTCAGCATCAGTTTTAGGGTCAGTTCCTTTGATATCATCTTTATCTAGTGGAGAAGGAAGGTATTTACATACAGCATCCAACATAAACTGAACTCCTTTGTTCTTAAATGAAGAACCACAAGTCATTGGGATAATAGACAAATCAATAGTTGCTTTTCTTAAAGCTTCATTGATTTCTTCTTCTGTGATAGAATCTGGATCTTCAAAGAATTTCTCCAATAAAGACTCATCATATTCTGCCACATTTTCCACAAGGTTTTGTCTGTATTCCAATACATCAGCTTTCATATCTTCAGGAATTGGAACAACATCAAATGTCATACCTTGAGTATCTTCGTGCCAAACAATAGCTCTGTTCTTGATAAGGTCTACCACTCCTTTGAAGTCTTCTTCAGCTCCAATTGGTAATACGATAGGAACAGCGTTAGAACCTAGCATTTCTTTTACCTGACGGCAAACCGCCAAGAAATCAGCTCCTTGTCTGTCCATTTTGTTTACGAATCCCATTCTCGCAACTTTGTAGTTGTCAGCCAATCTCCAGTTAGTTTCTGACTGTGGCTCTACTCCGTCAACTGCTGAGAACAAGAATACTAGACCATCCAATACTCTCAAAGAACGGTTTACCTCTACAGTAAAGTCAACGTGTCCTGGGGTATCAATGATGTTAAAGTGGTATCCTTTAGTTTCTGGTAAAACTTTTCCTTGGTCAGTTGGGAAATTCCAGTTACAAGTAGTAGCCGCAGAGGTAATTGTAATCCCTCTTTCAGCTTCTTGTTCCATCCAGTCCATCTGAGATGTACCTTGGTGAGTTTCACCCAACTTGTGAGTTTTACCAGTGTAAAATAAAATTCTCTCTGTAGTGGTAGTTTTCCCTGCATCGATGTGTGCAGCAATACCAATATTTCTTGTATATCTAAGATCTCTTCCCATTTCAGATTAGAATTTAAAGTGTGAGAATGCTTTGTTTGCTTCTGCCATTTTGTGAGTATCTGTCTTTTTCTTAACAGCAGCTCCTTCTTCTTTAGAAGCAGCGATAATCTCTGCAGCTAATTTTTGCGCCATAGATTTATCGTTTCTCAAAGAAGCATATTTGATCAACCATTTCATAGCCATAGAAATTTTTCTATCAGCTCTGATCGGCATAGGAATTTGGAAGTTAGCACCTCCTACTCTTCTTGATCTTACTTCCACATGCGGCATTACATTAGTAAGCGCATCTTTCCATACTTCAAGAGAAGTTTTTTCCTGATCTTCTTTTTTAGTTTCTACGATATCTAGTGCATCATAGAAAATTCTAAACGCGATAGATTTCTTACCATCTATCATCAAGTTATTCACAAATCTTGTTACCAATTGATCATTAAATTTAGGATCTGGTAACAACGGTCTTTTTTTTGCTTTTGTCTTTCTCATTGTTTCTTTCCTTAAAATTTAATGATTACTTTTTCCCTGCTGGTGCTGCACCTGGTTTAGGTCTCTTAGCTCCATACTTAGATCTTCTTTGTGTTCTTCCATTTACACCTGCAGTGTCCAAAGCACCTCTTACAATGTGATAACGAACTCCCGGTAGGTCTTTCACCCTTCCGCCTCTTACCAATACTATCGAGTGCTCTTGGAGATTATGTCCTTCGCCCGGGATATAAGCGTTAACTTCTTTACCATTAGAAAGTCTTACTCTGGCAACTTTTCTAAGTGCAGAGTTAGGTTTCTTAGGTGTAGTTGTATATACTCTCGTACATACACCTCTCTTCTGTGGACAAGAATCCAAAGCAACCGATTTGCTCTTCTTGGCAATTGTGGCTCTTCCTTTTCTTACTAATTGTTGAATAGTAGGCATTTTATTGCTTTATATTTAATTTTAGGGTGCAAAAATATGATTTTTTTTTTAATTAACAACCATTTACGAAAATTATTTTCATGTTTTTCATTTACATTCCCAGACTTTTTCTTACTCTTTGGAGAGTTTCTTGGGCGATTTTTCTTGTTTTCTCTGCTCCTTCTTGTAGTTTTTTCTCCAATTCAGGAAGATTATTCATATAATAAACAAAGATTTCTCTTTCCTTAGCATAAGTTTCCAAAATCAAATTCAGCAATTCTGTTTTCGCGTGTCCGTACCCGAAATTCCCTGCAAGATATTTCTCTCTCAATGCTTGGGTTTTGTCCTCTGTCGCGATGAGTGAATATATCGTAAAGACCTTACAAGTATCAGGATTTTTCGGTTCTTCCAGCGGTGTAGAATCTGTTTCTATGGACATTACTTGTTTCTTCAGTTCCTTTTCTGGAAGGAATATATTGATGATGTTTCCTCTTGATTTAGACATTTTATTTCCGTCTGTCCCTGGCACATATTTCGTGTTTTCCTGCAATTCTGCCTGTGGCAGCACGAAAACCTCGCCCATTTGGTTATTAAATCTCGCTCCTACATCTCTCGCCATTTCCAAATGCTGAAGCTGGTCTTTTCCCACAGGAACTACCTCGGCATCGTAGAGCAGAATATCCGCTGCCATAAGCATAGGATAGGTAAAAAGTCCTACATTCACATCTCCCAATCTATCTGCTTTATCCTTGAATGAGTGAGCCAATGTAAGCCTCTGGTAAGGGAAAAAACAAGACAAATACCAAGAGAGTTCGCAGGTTTCTGGAATGTCACTCTGTCTGTAGAAATAAGTTTTCTCTGTATCCAGCCCAAAAGCCAGCCACGCCGCAGCGATTTCGTAAGTGTTTTTTTTCAGCACCTCAGCATCTTTTATCTGCGTGATAGTGTGCATATTAGCGATGAACAAGAAAGACTCGTTCTCTGTTTTTTTAGATAATTCTATGGCTGGAACGATTGCCCCCAAAATATTCCCTAAATGCGGCGTTCCTGTAGCCTGTATTCCTGTAAGAACTCTTGACATGATTTTATTTTTTATTTTTAAACAAAATTAAATTTTACATTTTAAAACCTGCTGTACATTTTTACAAATCTCGGTTTTAAGGACTTCTATCGGTATTTCTTTGATTTCGGCAAGTTTCAGATAAACCTCATCAATAGGCTCTTCTGCTGTATCCGTTTCCAAAAAAATCCTATCCAAAGGAATGTCCCGCGCGGTTTCCTGCAAAGATAAGTTATAAAGCAGTGCTTTCCCAAAAGACAAATAAAAGCCTTTGCTCAAAAGCTCTTCGGCGGTTTCCTTTTTCTTATTAAATCCATGCACAATGAGCGGCACTTTTGCGATTTTCTGAAACCTCAGCAACTGAGAAAAACGCCGAACACAATGCACTATCACGGGTTTTTGGATTTCATTCGCCCAGAGAATCTGCTGTTCGAAGATTTGCTCCTGCAAACTCTCATCCACCGAGACCAGCCCATCCAGCCCGCATTCGCCTATCGCAAGGCAGTTTGGGTGCTGGGATATTTCTTTTATTTTATCTAAATTCTGTCTGTAATTTTCATCAATTTTATTTGGGTGAAGTCCTACCGAAAAATAATTTTCTGGAATTTCTTCCGTGAAATCCAAGTTATAAATTCCACATTCTCTCCCACAAAAATGATGATGGAAATCAAAAAACATACAGCTCTTTTTTATTCTTTTCTTTCTTCTTTGGACAAGTAGAATTTAGGCATTTCCCACTGATATCTCACCGCGAGAGTTCTCACCGCTACAATCAGCAAAATAGTAGAAACATGCACCATAATATACGGCATGGAAGTGTATCTATACAACACCAAAAACAAAACTCCGCCCACAATACACGCCGTAGCGTAGATTTCTTTTCTCAAAACCAAAGGAATTCTATTGAGCAAAATATCTCTAAAAATCCCACCAAAACAACCTGTGATAACCCCCAAAGTGAGAGAAATAATCGTTCCATGCTCCGCATTCAGCCCTTTCTGAATCCCCATAATAGTAAAAAGCCCAAGCCCAAAGCTGTCAAAAATAAACAACGGTGTTTCGAATTTTTTCTCAAAAACCTTTACCAGCATCGCAAAGATACTCGCTAAAAAAACCACCGTGCAACTGAACATATCTTTCATCCAGAAGACAGGAACTTCCAGCAGCAAATCCCGCAAAGTCCCTCCACCAAAGGAAGTAACGAAAGATACTATAAGCACACCGAAAGGATCTAATCTTTTCTCTATCGCAGCAAAAGCCCCAGACATCGAGAAAGAAACCAACCCCAAAAGTTCGATTACGAAATTAAAATTTTCATACAACATAAATCAACATTTTATTTTTTCAAAACAATAACCACACAAAACAAGTCCGTGTGGCAAAAATCAAGTTTCTATGACCGACCTTCTTCCTACACCCTCACTGCATCTGGAACGAACAAAGTATAGTCGCCACCTAGCGAAATAATCTCCCTGACACTGCTGCTGCTGATGAACGACTTAGCTGAAGAAGTCAGCAGGAAAATCGTTTCTATCTTGTTCTCCAAAGTAAGTGTCCTATTGATATGCACGATCGCCTTTTCAAACTCAAAGTCGGCAGGATTTCTCAGCCCTCTGATGATGAAATTCACATTTCTCTTTCGGCAGTAGTCCACCGTAAGCCCCTCAAAAGAGTCAATCTCCACATTAGGAAAATCCTTAAAAGTATTTCTCAAAAACTCTTTTCTCTGCTCCAGAGAAAACATATATTTTTTCTGCACATTATGCCCGATGGCAATGATGATTTTATCAAAAAGTTTCGTCGCCCTTTCTACAATATCATAATGCCCCAAGGTAACAGGGTCAAAAGACCCAGGGAATACCGCTGTTTTCATTGTTTATTTTTAGTATTCTTAAATATTATTTACTTCCCTTATAGCTTTCATTAGCAAAATCAATATTCCTGCACGGATACCAACCTACCATCATATCCATCACTTCTTCCAAAGTCCCTATAAGGTGTTCATCTGTCCCATCGTTTTGTAATTCAATATCACTTTCGAGGTATATTTGATAGATTTCCTTCTCTGAAAATCCCTCCACATACAACTGCAACGCAAAGTTTCTGAGTTTTTCCACCGCATCCTGCTCAAAGAGAAGTCGTTTTATCTTCTCTTTTACTTCATTCCTTTTTTGCATTTCGTTTTCCATCACCATTACTTATCTCCTCAGTGTTTTCTATCGAGTTTGATTTGATTTTTCGTAAAACTGCTTCAAATTATCCAAATTCACGCTGCAGTCTTTATTAAAAACATTATTGGCTACTAAGTTTTCCATCAAGCGTGTTGCTCCAGTTACTTTTGGGTTTCTGTAAGCTTTTTTACCAATGATATTAAAATCTACAATGCCTTTCCAGTTTCCTGCTTCATCTTTCTTCGCTACTCCAAAGAATAAAAGTTCTCCTTTCAGGGATTTTATTTCATAGGAATAAGGTACTAGACCATATTCTGTTTGCTTTTCTTCACCCTCATTATCCATATCATTTAGAGTTAAGAGAAAACACATTTTCTTATCCAAATATATTTCATCTGGCTCTACCCTCACTTCTTTAGCGGTGTTTTTTGTTTTCGGAAGATTTAGTTTTAGCTCGGTATACAGGTCTTCTTCTGTTTGTGCAGAGAAAAATAAAGGAAACGAAAGTGCTAGCAACCAAAGTGTTTTCATAATGTTTATTTTTATTGTTTGTTTAATGCTTTTTCTACTTCATTTCCGCACAAATCTTTGATGGAAATTCCGTAGATTTTCGCTTGTTGTGGCAGAATACTCGCAGGAGAAAAACCTGGGTTGGTATTCATTTCCAGCATGTAAGGCGTTCCGTTCATAATGATGTATTCCGAACGAGAAAAACCACTCATTCCCAATGATTTATAAGCCTTTTTCGCTATTTCTTCTACTTTCAGCCGTGTTGGCTCATCTATTCTGGCTGGTGTAATTTCCTGAGAAGCACCTTCATATTTAGCTTCATAGTCAAAGAAATCATTCTCGGAAACGATTTCCGTAATTCCCAAAACAGTAATTTCACCTTTATAATCCACCACTCCTACCGAAACTTCCATTCCGTCCAAAAAGCTCTCTATCAGCACCTCATCATCTTCGTGGAAGGCTTTTTCCAGAGCGGCTTTGAACTCAGATTTTTCTTTCACTTTTGAAATTCCCAAACTAGAACCAGATTGATTTGGTTTCACAAAACAAGGAAGCCCAAGTTCAGAAATAATTTCATCTTCGCTAAAAGCATCTCCTTTTCTCAAATAAATACTCTTCGCCGAAGGAATTCCATATTTAGAAAGCACCGCCAGAGTATCTTTCTTATTGAATGTCAATGCACTTTGGTAAAAATCACAGCCCGTATATCTCTGTCCCACAGCATCCCAATACGCCTGCAAAAGCCCGTTTTCACCAGGTGTTCCGTGAATGGTATTGAAACAAACATCAAATTTCAGCTTCGTTCCATCGGCAAGTTTTACCGAAAAATCGGCTTTGTCTATTGGGAATTTTTCATCATTGTCATCCACAAAAAACCAGCCTTCTTTCAAAACATGAACCCTATAAACATTGTATAAATCTCTGTCCAATTCATCAAAAATAAGCTGACCGCTTTTCAGCGAAACGATATACTCATCGGAAAAACCGCCCATTACCACGGCGACATTCTTTTTATTCATAACTCTTACAATTTAGGCAAAATTAACAAAAACTTTTTATTCACCTACGCTGTCTGATAAATTCTTTAACTTTGTGGCTAAAAGAATTTTTATGCATCTATCCACCGCAAAAACTTTTTTTGAGGAATTCATAGGCTCTCCTGCTGCTGATTTTCAGGTATTACAGCAGAGCGGCTCATCGAGAATCAATTTCATTGGAAAGTCTCATAATCAGGATTTTATCATCACTTACAACGAAAATATTAGAGAAAACGAGGCTTTTCTTTATCTTTCGGAAGAGTTTTCTTCATTAAAGCTAAATACGCCTAAAATCTTGGCTGTCAATGAAGAAAAAACGCTTTATGTTCAGGAGTTTTTAGGCAAAAATACTTTGTCCGAAATCATCTCTGCCGAAGGGCACAGCGAAAGGGTAAAATCATTGGTGAAACAAACTTTGGAAAAACTATTCATCCTACAACAAAAAACCGAAGGGAAAATAGATTTCTGCAGAACTTTCGAATACGAAGCCTATGATCATCTGCCGATTACGCATGATTTATATTACTTCAAAAATTTCATGGTGGATGTCTTGGAATTACCTTATCACAAAAGTTCTCTGCTAAAAGAATTTCAAAATTTAACAACTAAAATAGAAAATCTCTCCCCTAAAACAATCATGCTGAGGGATTTCCAATCAAGAAATATTTTAGTAAACGAAGAAAACGAAGTGTTTTTCATTGATTATCAATCTGCTATGCTAGGGCCTACGGTCTATGATGTGGTTTCTTTTTTATTCCAAGCAAAAGCCAACTTCCCTGCCGAATGGAAAACAGAAATACTGGATTTTTATTTCAATCTTTGGGACAGCAAAACACAGCCTGCGCTGAAAGAAGCTCTTCCCTACTGCCAGCTTATCAGATTTTTGCAAGTACTTGGCGCTTATGGTTTTAGAGGACTTATCCAACGGAAAGCTCATTTTCTGTCAAGTATCGGACAGGGAATAAGAAACCTAACGGATTTTTCTACAAACTGGCAGGAAAACGCCGCTTTCCCAGAGCTTTATTCAGTTATAGAAAAACTCAATGAACCAGACACTCAGAAAAAGATAAACGCTTTGATTTCTGGGTAAAAATTCTTTTTATTTTAAGATTTGTAAATTTGCGAGAATTATTTTATTATGCTACATATCGATATTTATAGTTTTTCTTACAAGAAAAGCGGAATTCCGAAGGATAACACAGACAATGGCGGTGGATTTGTTTTTGACTGCCGTGGAATCCTAAACCCAGGACGAATAGATGAATACAAGCCTCAGACAGGAGCTGATTTGGCTGTGCAGGAATATTTGGAAGAAAAAACCCAAATGCCTGATTTCCTAAATTCAATAAAATCCCTGATATCCATATCCGTGGATAATTATATAGAGCGAGGATTTGAGCATCTTCAGATTTCATTTGGCTGCACTGGCGGACAGCACCGTTCAGTTTATTCAGCGATAAAAATAGGAGAATTTTTACAACACAAATACGCTGATAAAGTAAGCGTAAAAGTAACCCACAATGAACAACCTCAGCGAAATGCATAGAGTATGAAAGCTTTTATATTCGCGGCAGGAAAAGGAACAAGATTAAAACCTTTCACAGACAAACACCCAAAGGCTCTGGCTAAAGTAAATAACATTACCCTTTTAGAAAGAAATATCAAATTTCTGCAGTCTTTCGGGATTAATGATTTTATTATTAATATTCATCATTTCGGAGAGCAGATTGTTGATTTTCTGAAAGAAAATAATAATTTCGGAGCTAAAATAGAAATCTCTGACGAGTCTGAAGAACTTCTGGAAACAGGCGGCGCTTTGGTTTTTGCCAAAGAACTTTTGGAACAGGAAGAGCATTTTTTAATCATGAATGCTGATATTTTAACCAATCTGAATATCGGTGATTTCATTCATTTTCACTTAAAATCCAATAATCTGGTTACTCTGGCAGTTTCGGACAGAAAAAGCTCACGAAAACTGCTTTTTGACAGCGCAATGACCCTGCAAGGCTGGCGTAATGAGAATACAGGCGAAGAAATCTTTGGAAACACTTATAAAAACCTAAAACCATTGGCTTTCAGTGGGATACATTGTATTAATTCTAATTTTCTAAAACTATTCACCCGCCGTGGGAAATTCTCCATCATGAAGGAATATTTAGACCTGATGAAAGACTATATTATCAAAGGATATGAACATGATGCTTTACTGATAGATGTAGGAAAACCAGAATCCATCGGCGAAGCAGAAAAATATTTTAAATAAAAATGGAAGAAGAAATTTTAAGAGAAAGTTTTAGACAAAAAACTTGGAGCGAGCAGGCCACCAAAGACAGCTGGATGGTCTTTAAAATAATGGGAGAAATAGTCTCTGGTTATGAAAAAATGCAGAAAATGGGACCTTGCGTGTCTATTTTTGGGTCAGCAAGGATAAAACCAGACACCAAATATTATAAGATGACAGAGGAAATTGCCCAAAAAATCACAGAACTGGGCTTTGGAGTCATCACTGGCGGCGGCCCTGGAATTATGGAAGCAGGAAACAAAGGAGCCAAAGAAAGCGGAGGAAAATCCATCGGACTCAATATAGAACTGCCTTTCGAACAGCATCTAAATCCTTATATAGACAAGTTATACAGCATGGAGTTTGACTATTTTTTCATTAGAAAACTTATGTTTATAAAATATTCACAAGGATTTATCGTGATGCCTGGCGGTTTTGGGACTTTGGATGAACTTTCAGAAGCGCTGACACTGATTCAGACTGGGAAAATCGGCAGATTTCCTATCGTTTTGGTTGGTTCAGAATTTTGGAGCGGGCTGCTGGATTGGTTCAAAAATACTTTGCTGGAAATGAAATTAATTTCGGAAGAAAATTTCTCTCTTTTCAGAGTGGTAGACACGGCTGATGAGGCTGTTTCACACATTAAAGCCTTCTATGATAAATACGCAATCCATACCAATTTCTAAGTTTGGCACGGCTTTTGCGTTTATTTAACAAATTTTAAGATTGTAATTATGAAAAAGAAAATCAATATCATCGGGGTTTTTATGATGCTGTTTATGATTATGAGTTTCACAGTACATCAGTTTCAGTCTTCATTGACCAAAGTAGACTATATAGAAGGAAGTAAAACCTTAAAATTTACCACCAAGGTAAGTACAGAACAGATGGCAAATGTTCTAAAAATAAATTCTGGAGCTGCAAACTTCAAAGGCGAAGTAGAAAAATATATTAGCCGAAATTTTTCAGTCTCTGTGAATGGAGAACATAAATCATTGAATGTCAATAACAGCCAAGTAAATGGAGAAACTGTCTTCATTTATTTCGAAGTTAGTAATGTACAGAATATTTCTACACTAAGCATTAGAAATAGCATCTTGACGGAAGCCTATCCTAAGCAGATGAATCTAGTAAATATCGCTTATAAAGGCACACAGAAAAATATGGTCCTTCAAAAAGGAAAAGAAAGTTCAGAGGTATCTTTCTAAAGTTGAGGAGTAAATTATAATATTTTATTTAATGTAAAAAAGTCCGCGAAAACGGACTTTTTTATTGCTTAAAAATAGGAACATTAGAACATGCTTCTCCAAACATCAGCGATTTTACGACAAGGCGCAGTCTATCCACCAACTCCACATATGAATTTTCCGAAACAAAAGCATGAGAACACCCCTTTACCAAAACTCTTTTGCCTTCTAAATAACTAAAATCATAACTTTGAATAACATCATGAAGCAGTATTGTTTCCAAAGTTTCTCTATTTCCAGAGATTATTTTTTCAGCAAAACCGCTGATTTTCGCCGTTATAAGAAAATACGCCCAAAGAGGAATAACAGCATCAGCTGAATTATAAATATAAACATACGCCTCTTTATAATCCTCTGGATTTATTTCTGAAATTTTTTGCCTAAAATCTGCTTCTCGGAGAATCAATCCCTCGAAGAGAAAATCCTTCAAATCTATTCCTTTTCTTGTTCCTTTGGGAATTAAATCCGAAATATCAAAGTTAATCAATCCGCTATTCGCAACTTTATTTACAATTTCTCCTTGCTCTGACATATTATTTATTTATATTTGAGCAAAAATAAATCTTTTTTACTAAAACAAAATGTCTAAAAAATATTATATCATCTCAGGAGAAGCTTCTGGGGATTTACATGGTTCTAACCTGATGAAAGCCATCCTAAAAAAAGAACCCACTGCTGAGTTCAGATTTTGGGGAGGTGACCTGATGAAAGAAGTCGGTGGAACACTGGTAAAACATTACAAAGACCTCGCTTTCATGGGGTTCTTGGAAGTGGTTTTAAATCTTAAAACTATTCTGAGAAACATCAAATTTTGTAAAGAAGACATAAAAAAATACCAGCCAGATGTTCTTATTTTGGTAGACTACCCTGGCTTTAACCTAAGAATAGCAAAGTTTGCTAAATCATTAGGAATCAAAGTAGTATATTATATTTCTCCACAGCTTTGGGCTTGGAAGGAAGGCCGCGTAGAAACCATCAAAAAATATGTGGATGAGATGCTGGTAATTCTCCCTTTCGAAGAGGATTTTTACAAGAAACATTCTGTGAAAGCCCACTTTGTAGGACATCCTCTTTTGGACGCCATTTCAAATTTAAAACCAATTGACACTCAAGAATTTAAGAAACAAAACAATTTAGACAGCAGGGAAATCATCGCATTACTCCCAGGAAGCCGAAAACAAGAAATAAGAAAGATGCTTGGCCTGATGCTCAGTGTGACTTCTCATTTCAAATATTATCAGTTCGTTATAGCAGGAGCACCCTCTCTACCGAAAGAATTTTACGATGAATTTTTAACGAATGATGTGCATTTCGTGTCCAATAAAACTTATGATTTGCTTCGTTCTTCCAAAGCCGCTCTGGTAACCTCTGGAACGGCAACACTAGAAACTGCCCTTCTAAAAATCCCAGAAGTAGTCTGCTACCGCGGAAGCTGGGTTTCTTATCAAATCGCAAAAAGATTGGTAAAACACATTAAATTTATTTCTTTGGTCAATTTAATAATGGACAAAGAAGTTGTTAAAGAATTGATACAAAATGATTTAACAACAGAAAACATAAAATCCGAATTAAAAAAAATCTTAAATCCAGAGCAAAGAGAAAAAATCCTAAACGAATACGAAAAACTAAACCATTTCCTCGGAGGTAAGGGGGCGAGTGAGCGCGCTGCAGAAATCATCACGAAACTAATATGAACAAACAACCTTTGCTAATTTGCGCCATCAGTTTTGGATTGGGAATCTCCTTCCAAGACAAATTTGATTTCCCTTTTTGGGGAGCGGCAGCCATATTAGTTTTAGGAATTGTGGGCTTTTTAGCAGGATTTTTTATCCGAAATTTCTTCTTTGATAGACTAAAATCAGCATTTTTGGTATTTTTGTTTTTTGGCATTGGAATTTTTCTGCACTTTCTCAATTCAAATTCTGCACAAAATTTTGATTTTGAGAAAAATAAAACGACTAAAATCGTTTTTCAGCTCAGCAAAAAACTAAACTCTAACGAAAGAAACAAACGCTACGAAGTTAAAATTCTTAATTTTGAAGAGCCTTTTTCGGCTGTAATTTCTATCCCGAAAGAACAGAAAGAGCTTGATTTTCTGCATTTTTATTCAGCCGAGGCTTATCTCAATCCTACCCAGAAACCGCAGTACGATTTTCAGTTTGATTATCAAAAATATTTAGCTCGACAAAATATTCATTATCAAGGATTTATTCCCAATGAAATTTCATTCAAAAAGAAAGAATCCGTAAATTTCGCTGATAAAATAAAGCAAAAACGACTGGATTTGCTTTTCAGAATAGATAATTCCAGCCTTCAACCGCAGAATAAAGCGATTTTAAAAGGAATAATCCTTGCCGACCGAACGGAAATAGACCAAGAAATCATCAATCATTTCAGCAAAACTGGTTTAATTCATATTTTGGCGATTTCGGGTTCTCATATGGCGATTATTTTCTTAATGATTTTATTTGTTTTAAATCCTATTTTTTCGGTGAAATACAGAAATATTCCTATTTATATTTCATTGGC
>CAUQHD010000020.1:0-15150 GCA_963517805.1 uncultured Flavobacteriaceae bacterium
CCTGCAGCATCTGGTCTATGGATGCTACCGCCTTTTGCTCTATATCCTTCATTTTCACCACATCCACAGAAGATGTGATTTTACTTTTCTCTATCTTTTGGAAACCTGTGATGATGACCTCATCTATTTCCTTAGTCTTAGTTTTAGTGGTGTCTACAGGCGTATTCTGAGCCCAAAGAACGCTCGGTAAAAGACCCAACAAAAATTTCGCTCTTCTCATTTTTAGTTCGTAAGTTTTATTATTTTTCTCCTAATGCTTTATTTAGTCTTATCAGCATATCTTCGTAATGATTTTTTGTCGCTTCATCTCCTGTATTTTTCGCAACGAGGATGATTTTCTTTACTTTAATCAGTTCTGCTCTCTTCGCTGAACCCACCTCCGAAAGGCGCTTCATTCCACTGAAATACATTGTCAGTTTCTGCTCATCTATGCTGTGCTTGTCCTCCAAATTATGGTGTGCATAATCACAAATCATAGGCATCTTGCCAAAAATCCCTTTCTCTGTTTTTTCATAAATACGCCCTACATCTATGATAAGCGCATCTACATAGTTTTTCTGCGTCATTCTTTCAGCGATAGTCAAGCTTTTGTTTTTCAAAGATTTATCAAAAATAAATTTCCTCAAATCATCGAAAAGCTCTGCTACGGTCATTATCTTTTCGTTTCCTTCGGTGTGCAGGAATTCTGCTTCCAAAAGTCTCAAAAGCCTTTCATCATGCATCAGATTATACAAAATAGCTGCCTGTCTCTCTCTGAAAATATTATACGGCGACTGCTCTACTGCTCCTGCTGGTGTGTTTTTGGTAGGTTTCAAAACATCTTTCAGTGGGTTGATAAACAACCATTTCGGTAGGGTGAGAATATTCTTTTTAAGGAAATTCAGCGCTTCTTTTTGCGTTTGATAAGGAACAGGTATGTAGGATTTTATTTTACTCCCTTTTACCAAAGGCGTGAGATAAAACCCACCGATGTTCGCCAAAGTATGCGTATTATAGACATACCACTGGTTAATCACCTGATTATAAAACGCTTTCGCTTCTTCATAGGTTTCACCGTCTTTCGTGCTCCATTCTATGATATTTGGAATTGTTTTTTTAAGGTTGATAATTCCGTATTCTCCTGCTTTCATAGCATTATTCCCTAAATCCTCGGATTGCGAACGCGGGTCTATGGTTTCGGACTGCTGCTCTCCGTAGAAATACTTCGGATCGCCATCGTGTTTGTCTATCCAAGATTTAGTAATGCTTAGTTCCTCCTCTGGGCTGGATTTTCCTGTCCATCTATACCCGAAATTAATCGCAAATTCATCATAAACGCCTATTTTAGGAGTGATTTGCTTCACGCTATCGCCTTCCTGTGCAACATAGTTAAACCTCGCATAATCCATAATAGAAGGCGCTGTACCGCCCATTTTTTCGGTAAAATCTGGCTTTCTCAAATCCTCTACGGAATACGCAAAAGATGAACCCATATTGTGCCTTAGCCCAAATGTATGTCCCACTTCATGAGATGAAACGAAGCGGATAGCATTCGCCATTTTAGCATCTGGGAAAACATTTCCTCTCGCCTCTGGGTCTATGATGCCTGTCTGCACGCGCATCCATGAGTGAAGAAGTGTCATCACATTATGCCACCAGATGATATCCGATTCCAGAATTTCTCCCGTACGAGGGTCTACCACAGAAGGTCCCATGGCATTTGCCATAGAAGAGGCAGCGTAGGTAATTACCGAATACCGCACATCATCTACATCAAATTCTTTATCTTCTGGGTCTGGAAGCCTTGCGCTGATTACATTTTTAAAACCTGCCTTTTCAAAGGCTTTGTTCCAGTCATGAACGCCGTCTATTATCGCTTGCTGCCACTGTTTGGGTGTTGCTGGGTCTATATAATAGACTATCGGTTTTTTGGGCTCTACCAGTTGTCCTGACAGGTATTTCCCTACTTCCTGCTCTTTGGGTTCTAGGCGCCAGCGTGTGATGAGTTCCTTGTTATCTACTCTCTGTTGTTTATCCGAGAAATAAACCTTCGGAGTGGTAAAATAGCCTACTCTATCATCTGAAAAACGCCCTACCATAGGCTCTGGAAGCAGAACGATATTCGTGGTCGTTCCTACGGTGAGGTCGGCTTTTTCCGCCGTGGTTTTACCTTCAGAAATTTGGGTCGTAAGCTGGGATTTTATGACAACATTCTGCGGGAAGCTCTTCACTTCTTCTATATAAGAATCTTTGGTTCTGACCGAACCGCCCATACCGATGTTATCAAAAAGGTTGTTAAAACTCTTGGATGTTCCATTGAAAACATTATTCACCTGCACCACTATGGCAGAGTCTTTTCCGTAAGTTTTTATCTCAAAACCTTCTATGATGGACTCTCCATAGTTGTCCCGCACAGAGAGGGCGATATTATCTTTCTTATTTACGCTGATTTTTGGGTCAAAGGTCTTTGCCCACACCTTATTATTTTTCTCATCCTTGTAGAAACGGATGAGTTTGTTTTCGTAATTCATTCCCTTGTTAATCCCTGCATTGTTTATCTGAGCGGGAACAGAGGAAATTTTATTGACAATCAATAAATCTTTTCCCAGTACTTCATTAGGAATCTCGAAATAGATTTTCTCCTTTATGGTATGGATTTTAAAAAGTCCGTCCTTCGTGACTGCACCTTTTATAAAATCGTTATAAGCTGCAGTATTGCCTTTTTTTGCTGTGCTGTCTTTTTTCGCTTCGTTTTCAGTTTTTGCTGCATCTTTTTTCTTTGATTTTTTATCTTGAGAAAAAACAGCCATAGACTGAAACAGCAAAACAACCAATAATATTTTCTTCATTACAAATAAGATTATGTTAGAAATTTCAAAAGGAAAGGCAAAAATAATAAGTTTTTCTTAAAAATTAAAATAATTTGATGAAAAATCTATAATTTTCTCTTATCATAACTTGAAAATTGTCCTCCTCCATCTTGCGCAAGGTGGTTTCAAAGCTAAGAATCACGAATTTTATATTATTTTCAATATTTCTTTAAAAAATATTTAATAAAACACCTATTGTATTAAATACAACATGTCTTGCAAGACTTACCATAGATGTTGCATTCAATACCAGACATTGTGCAAGTCCTGCAAGACATCGTGTAAACTTTGCAAGACATCTTGTAAACTTTGCAAGACATCGTGCGAGACTTACAAGACATCGTGTAAGACCTGCAAGACCTTGTTTTCTTCTTTTCTCACATCATTTTTTCAATTTTCCACCTGATTTATTAAATCCTCCACCCCTTGTGGCTTTATATTATTTTTTTATTACTTTTGCGGAATGTTTAGGTATCTATTTTTAGGGTGTGTTGCACTTTGAACCATCTCTTGCAGCGAAGAAACCCGCCCAAAACCAAAGGGGGAACTCCGCTTGGAATATCCCAAAGCAAAGTATCAGGCATTTAATTCTGCCTGTCCTTTCACCTTTGAATATTCGGACTTTGCCGCACTACACGAAGCCAAAAAACCATGCTGGTACAACTTGGTCTATCCTCAGATGAAGGCCAATGTATTCCTTACCTACTTCCCTATTCAGAATGATTTCCGGCTTCATGTAAAGGAAGTAGAAAAAATGGTCTATGAGCACACCATCCGTGCTTCGGCAATAGAAACCAAGTCTTTTTCTTACCCTGAAAAACGAGTTTTCGGGAATTTCTATGAACTGAAAGGGCAGTCTGCATCTAATATTCAGATTTTCCTGACTGACAGCACGAGGCATTTTGTAACGGCAAATCTATACTTCAAGTCCAGACCAAGACCCGACTCGCTGCAGCCCGCCATAGACTACATAAAAGAAGACCTCATGCACATGATAGAAACCTTCAACTGGAAATAATCTTACACAACATAGAGCAAGAATAATGAAATTATTAGCCGTAGGAACCGTAGCTTTTGATGCTATCGAGACACCATTTGGAAAGACAGACCACATTCTGGGAGGTGCCGCCACTTATATAGGGCTTGCCGCCTCCGTTCTCAATATAAAAACAGGCATCGTGTCCGTTGTAGGCGGAGATTTTCCTGAGGAATATCTCAACTTATTAAAGGAACGAGACATCGATATAGAAGGAATTGAAATCTTCCCCGAAGAAAAAACCTTCTTCTGGTCTGGAAAATACCATAACGACCTCAACAGCCGCGATACACTGGCAACAGAACTGAATGTCTTGGAGAAATTCAACCCAAAAATACCAGAACACTGCAAGGACTGCGACATCCTGCTCTTAGGAAACCTTCACCCCAGCGTACAGCTCTCCGTGCTGGAGAATATGAAATGCCGCCCAAGGCTGATTATCTTAGATACGATGAATTTCTGGATGAACCACACTTGGGATTTATTGATGGAAATTATAGGCAAAGTAGATGTCATAACGATAAATGATGAGGAGGCAAGACAGCTCTCCGGCGAATACTCGCTCCCGAAAGCCGCCCAAAAGATACACGAAATGGGGCCTCAGTATGTAATTATCAAAAAAGGAGAACACGGAGCTATAATTTTCAGCGAAGGAAAAATATTTGCGATACCCGCCCTCCCTCTGGAGGATGTCTTTGACCCGACAGGCGCAGGAGATTCCTTTGCGGGAGGCTTTGCCGCGCACCTTGCCTGCACCGGAAGTTTTAGTTTTGAAAATATGAAAACGGCGATTATCGTGGGGAGTGCCATGGCATCCTTTACCGTAGAGAAATTCGGCACGGAAAGGCTCTTGGAAGTTTCGCCGTACCTCTTGAAACAAAGAATCAAGAAATTTCAGGAACTTACCACCTTCAATGTTGATTTATAAATTTTAAGAAATAATTATAATAAAATGTTTAGTATTTCTCTCCGAGAAATTTAATTTTGCACCATCAATGAAAAATCAATCTTTAGAAATGATCAAAAACATTAGACAAGTGTTTCTTTTAGCACTACTATCATTTTCTTTTCCCATACATGCACAGCTCCAAAAAGGACAGCTGGTAGACGGCATTGCAGCTGTAATCGGGAATGAAATCATTTTGGAATCCGATATTACAGAACAGGAAAACTACGCCAAAGCACAGGGAATGGCCGCTGCCAACAAGTGCGAGTTTGTAGAAAGTTTGCTGAACAATAAATTCCTGATTTACCACGCAAAGCAGGACACACTGATTCCGAACCGAAGCAAGGAAATAAGAGAACAAGCCGTACAGAAATACAACCAGATTGCTGGGCAGTTCCCTTCAGAAAGGGCAATGCTGGACACCTATAAATTCCGAAACGCCACAGAAATGAAAAATGCTATAGAAAAGATAGATTCAGACGGCTACTACGGACAGAGTAAATATTCCCGAATAACGGAGAAAACGGATGTTACCCCAAATGAAGTAACAGACTTCTATAACGCCTATAAATACCAGCTTCCAGAGGTAAAAGATGAAATCATTCTTTCTCAAATCGTAATGTATCCTAAACTAACGGACGAGCATAAAAATGAAATCATCAACAGACTTTTAAAACTAAAACAAGATATCTTGGATGGAGAGAGTTTTGAGTCTTTGGCAAGAATCTACTCCGAAGATGAAGGCTCTGCTTCAAATGGTGGACTTTACAAAAATATATCCAAGGGAACGATGGTAAAACCCTTTGAGGCAGCCGCTCTTAACCTGCAGGAAGGAGAAATCTCCGACCCAGTGGAAACAGAGTATGGCTATCACATCATTCAGCTTGTGAAAAAATCAGGGAAGATGTACGATGCAAGACATATCTTGATAAAAAACACCCCCACCGCGGAGGAAATAGCCAGTGCAAAAAAGGAATTAGAAGACATCAAACAGCAAATTTTAGATGGTAAAATATCCTTCAAAGAAGCTGCCCATAAGTATTCTGATGATAAAAACACTAAATACAATTCTGGAATCATCAATAACGAAGAAGGCAAAACCAAAATAGAAAAAACAAATCTTTCTGCAAATATTGCCTATCAAATCGCTGGATACAATAAAGGAGACATCACCGAAGTTTTTGAAGATGAACTAAATAGAAGAAAAGTGGTTTCTATCCTTAGAATAGAAGATACGATACCAGCCCACCAAATAGACCTCAATATCGATTTTGAAAGAGTAAAAGAAATTGCGCTCAACAAGAAAAAAAGCGAAATTGTGGAAAAATGGATTAACGAAAGGCTGCCGGAAACCTTTATCTCCATAGACAAAAGATATGACAGCTGCACTTTCAATTCACAATGGAAGAAAAAATAAATCCTAAAAACTCTTAGCCCAAAACTAAGAGTTTTTTTTTATTCAGTTTAATAAAAATATTTTCCACAAAAATTGATTTTTAAAAACGCTTTCATTAGTTTTGTATCTTATTTTGAAGAAAGATGAGTGAACTCTTAGGACAGGTTAATTATTCGGAAGATAACATCAGAACCCTTGAATGGCAGGAACATATCCGTCTACGACCAGGGATGTACATCGGTAAACTCGGCGATGGTTCCTCAGCGGATGACGGGATATACATTCTGCTGAAAGAAATCTTGGACAACTCTATTGATGAATTCCGAATGAAAGCCGGAAACAAAATAGAAATCAACATAGATGACAGCAAAGTGACTATCAGGGACTTTGGGCGAGGGATTCCTCTCGGCAAAGTGGTAGATGCGGTTTCCAAAATGAATACCGGCGGAAAATACGACTCCAAGGCATTCAAAAAATCTGTGGGGCTCAATGGTGTCGGAACAAAAGCCGTGAACGCTCTTTCAGATTATTTCAAGGTAAAATCTATACGAGATGGAAAATCAAAAACTGCCGAGTTTTCAAGGGGAAATATTCTTCAAAATCACGAAGAAATAGAAGATAAGGATAAAAACGGAACTGAAATCACTTTCGTTCCTGACCATGAAATTTTCATTAACTTCAAATTCAGAAAAGAATATATTGAGCGGATGCTCAGGAATTATGCCTATCTGAACCCAGGACTGAAAATTATTTTCAACGGGGAAACTTTTTTCTCTGAAAATGGACTTAAAGACCTGCTTCAGGAAGAATTAGAGGGAGACATCCTCTACCCTATCATCCACCTCAAAGATGATGATATAGAGGTGGCTATCACTCATTCCGACAAATCCCAGACGGAAACTTATTTCTCTTTTGTCAATGGGCAGAACACCACTCAGGGGGGAACGCACCTCAATGCCTTTCGGGAGGCTTATGTAAAGACCATCCGAGAGTTTTTCAATAAAAACTTTGATGCTTCGGATATTAGAAAATCCATCATTGCAGCGATTTCCATCAATGTAGAAGAACCTGTTTTTGAATCCCAGACGAAAACAAAATTAGGTTCAAACGAAATAGGTCCTAATGGCCCTACAATACGGACTTTCGTTATTGATTTTCTGAAAAATAAGTTGGATAATTTTCTCCATCAAAATCCAGAAACTGCCGAAGCCATCCAAAGAAAAATTTTGGTCTCTGAAAGAGAAAGAAAGGAACTTTCGGGCATCCAAAAATTAGCAAGAGAAAGGGCTAAAAAAGTTTCGCTTCACAATAAAAAACTGAGAGACTGCCGCCAGCATTACAACGACCAAAAAGCGGAAAGAAAAGCTGAAACGATGATTTTCATTACCGAAGGAGATTCTGCATCTGGCTCCATCACAAAGAGCAGAGATGTTGAAACTCAGGCTGTTTTTTCACTGAAGGGTAAACCGCTGAACTGCTATGGTTTAACAAAGAAAATAGTTTATGAAAACGAGGAATTCAACCTGCTCCAAGCGGCATTAAACATTGAAGAAAGTTTGGAAGACCTCAGATACAATCATGTCATCATCGCTACCGATGCCGATGTAGATGGTATGCACATCAGACTTCTGATGATTACTTTCTTCCTGCAATTCTTCCCTGATGTGATTAAAAATGGGCATTTGTACATTCTCCAAACGCCTCTGTTCAGGGTAAGAAACAAGAAAGAAACCCGCTACTGCTACACAGAAACAGAGCGAATAAAGGCTCTGAATGAATTAGGAAAAAATCCTGAAATAACGAGATTTAAAGGACTTGGAGAGATTTCCCCAGAAGAATTTAAACATTTTATTGGGAAAGATATCCGCCTTGAGCCTGTGGTTATAGGGAAAGATACTACCATAGACCAGCTTCTGGAATTCTACATGGGCAAAAACACCCCTGATAGACAGCAGTTTATCTTAGAAAATCTAGTAATAGAAGATGCTGATATTTAAAAATTAAAATAAATGAGACTTACCAACAAAAACAAAGCTCCGCTGTATAATTTTACTTTGACTTTCGCTACGCTATGTCTTATAATCGGCTGTATGATGTCTTTTCTAAATATCATCAAACTTCCTGTTTTTGGGAAAATGGCGAGTACATCGCTTATTCTTTTAGGAGCGGCTATTTACATTATCCTCTATCTGCGCGGCAGGCAAATTTTTGAATACGACAGCGATGGTGAAGCTCTCAATTTCAGAAATTACAGCATAATTCCTTTTTTAGGAAGAGAGGCAAGAGATGAATTCCCTAAATACAAACTGATTTCTTTTGATATTACTGATGCTGTTCTGTTCAAAAAACTTCACATAAAAATAACGAGCAGGAAAAAAAATGAAATTGTCCTAAAGTACGATATTTCCTACCTTACAAGCAGTGAAATAAGGGATTTAAAACTTTCTTTACAACGAACAATAAAAGCCAATAAAGAAAACACCGATAACGACGATAGATAGCATGAAACGACATAATTTATTTAACCTACACGAGGGAGAAGAAAAACAAGACAAGGTTTTACAAGATGTCTTAAAAAACATTTCATTCAAAGGTGCTAATCTTTGGATTTTAGCTTGTGCTATATTCATTGCATCTATTGGTCTGAATGTCAATTCTACAGCTGTGATTATCGGCGCCATGCTGATTTCTCCACTTATGGGACCTATCGTAGGAATTGGGGTTGCCCTTGCCATTTATGATTTAACTCTTCTAAAAAAATCAGGAAAAAACCTACTTACAGCTACTATCGTAAGCCTTTTAGTCTCTGCGATTTACTTTACTCTCAGTCCCTTTAAAGAGGCTCAGTCTGAGATTTTAGCCAGAACATCACCTAATATTTATGATGTTTTGATTGCTTTCATTGGTGGAATTGTAGGAATAATTTCCATCACCCGTGTAGAAAAAGGAAACCCTATCCCTGGGGTAGCTATTGCCACAGCGCTTATGCCGCCTCTTTGTACGGCAGGTTTTGGGCTGGCAACTTTCAATTTTAAATTTTTTGCTGGAGCTTTATATTTATATTCTATCAACTGCTTCTTCATCGCCATTGCTACATTTACTATTGTTAAATTTCTTAAATACAAACCTGTTTCTACTCAGGACGAAAAATTTGACAGAAAAGTAAAATATTCCATTTATATTTTGTTTACTATTATGATTATTCCAAGTATTTTCTTGGCTTATCGTCTCATTAGTGATAATAAATACACCAAAAATGTAGAAAATTTCATCAAAAACGAATTTACAGACAGAGGGCACACGGTGATTTATAAGAAAATAAACAAAAATGAAACACCAAAAACCATAGAATTGGTTTTACTAAATCAACGCATGGACAGTATTGAAATTCAAGCGCTTAACAAAAAACTTTCTGACACTTATGAAATCAAGGATACAAAACTCTTGATAAAAAATAATTCATCTAATCTAAAAAGTGAAATTTTAGCGGAAATCAACCAGCAAAATAAGGATTTCTCTGAAAAAGATATCATCATCCAAAACCTTACTTCGGAACTGAATGAATACAAATTTGATGACCGACAGCTCATCAAAGAACTTAGAATCATTTTCCCAGAGGTAGAAAATATATCTATCGGAAAACTAAACAGTTACGAAAAAGATTCGCGTAAACAGGAAAATACCGTCCTCTACCAGATCAAAGAAAAAGAGAAGCTGGATGAAGAAAAGCTGAAAAAGTGGCTTCAAACTAAGCTAAACGACCAAAATATCAGACTGATAAACACAAAATAAATGCAAGAAAACGAACATAAAGAAGAAACTTTAAAAAAAATATCTGGGCTGTATCAAGATTGGTTTCTTGATTATGCCTCTTATGTAATTTTGGACCGTGCCATTCCATCTGTTTATGATGGTTTTAAGCCTGTTCAGCGCCGTATCATGCATTCTATGCGCGAGCTGGAAGATGGAAGATACAACAAGGTGGCAAACATCGTGGGAAACACCATGAAATATCACCCGCATGGGGATGCCTCCATCACGGATGCCATGGTGCAGATTGGTCAAAAAGAACTCCTGATAGACACTCAAGGAAACTGGGGAAACATCTACACGGGAGACTCGGCAGCGGCAGCAAGATACATCGAAGCGAGACTTACACCTTTCGCTTTGGAGGTGGTTTTTAACCCTAAAACTACGGAATGGGTAAAATCCTATGACGGAAGAAACAACGAGCCTGTGGACCTTCCTGTGAAGTTCCCGCTGCTCCTTGCGCAGGGCGTGGAAGGTATCGGTGTGGGGCTTTCTACTAAGATTATGCCTCACAATTTCAATGAGTTACTGGATGCTTCTATTCTTTATCTAAAAGGAAAAAGTTTCCAGCTTTACCCTGATTTCCTTACGGCAGGACTTCTGGATGTTTCCAACTATAACGATGGAAAACGAGGCGGAAAAATCCGTGCAAGAGCCAGAATTATCCAAAAAGACAAAAACACTCTATGTATCACAGAGTTACCTTTTTCTAAAAATACAGGTGACCTGATTGACAGCATTTTAAAGGCTAACGAAAAGGGCAAAATCAAAATCAAAAAAATAGAGGACAATACTTCTGATGAAGTAGAAATTAATATCTTACTGGCTAATGATGTTTCACCAGATATGATGATAGATGCTCTCTATGCTTTCACGGACTGCGAGGTTTCTATTTCTCCGAATGCCTGTGTAATTGTGGGTGACAAGCCGATGTTTCTTTCGGTTTCGGAAATACTGAAATACAACACAGACCACACGGTTTCTCTTCTGAAAAAAGAGCTGGAAATAGAACTGCACGAACTTCAGGAAAAATGGCATTTTGCGAGTTTAGAAAAAATCTTCATCGAGAATGAAATTTACCAAGAAATCAAAGGTAAAACCAGCAAAGAGGAAGTTTATTCGGCGATTGACAAAGCTTTAAAGCCATTTATCAAAAACCTTATGCGTGAGGTAGTTACGGAGGACATTGCCCGACTGACGGAACTTCCTTTCATGAGAATTTCGCGCTATGACAGAGATAAAGCACTTGAAAACATCACGGCACTGGAGGACAGAATGAAGCAGGTGAAACATGATTTGGAAAACTTGGTGAATTACGCCATAAATTATTTCCAAAACATTCAGAAAAAATATGGAAAAGACAAGCCTCGCCGTACGGAAATTCGTGTTTTTGACAACATAGATGCGACCAATGTAGCGGTAGCAAACGAAAAATTCTACATCAACAGAGCCGAAGGATTCATCGGAACTTCGCTCAAAAAAGATGAATATGTTTTTGACTGTTCAGATTTAGATGACATCATCACTTTCCGAAAAGATGGAACAATGCAGGTTACCAAAGTGGAAGCGAAAACCTTCATCGGAAAAGATATTCTGCATGTAGGCGTTTGGAAAAAGAACGACAAACGAACCGTTTATAACATGGTCTACCGCGAGGGAAAAGACGGCCCATATTACATGAAAAGGTTCTCGGTAACGGGAGTTATCCGAAATAACGAGTATAAACTTGCTTCTGATGTAAAAGGCTCTGAAGTGCTATATTTTTCTGCAAATCCAAATGGAGAGGCTGAAATCATCAGTGTTTTACTAAAACCAAGTGCCAGAATCAGAAAAAACAGAATCGATATAGATTTCTCTGATTTAGCGATAAAAGGGCGTGATTCCAAAGGAAATCTCGTAACAAAATATGCCGTTAAAAAAATAGAACTAAAAGAAGAGGGCATCTCCACGCTGGCTCCGAGAAAAATTTGGTTTGATGAGAGCGTAAGAAGACTGAATGTAGAGGGCAGAGGAGTTCTGCTCGGAAGTTTCAAAGGAGATGATAAAATCCTGACTATCAACACAAAAGGAGAAGCAAAACTGATTTCATTTGACCTAATGAATCGTTTTGATGATGATTATCTGATTTTGGAAAAATGGCATCCAGAACAGGCTGTTTCGTGCATTTATTATGACGGCGAAAAGGATATTTATTTCATCAAACGATTTTTATTAGAAAACACGGCTAATATTCAGAACTTTATGCCGAGTGAACATCCTAAATCCTTCATAGAATTTGTAGGAACCAGCGATGGCTGCACAGCGGAAATTATCTTTGCAAAAGATAAAAACGGAAAGGAAAAAGAGCCAGAAATCATTGATATTGATGACTTTATCTCCATAAAAGGAATAAAAGCAATGGGAAATCAGTTCGTGAAAGAGAAAATAAAATCTATAAATATCACAATTCCAGAACCGAAGGAAGAGGAAGAAGAACCTGTACATCAGGAAGAGACAGATATTCCAGAAGATGGAGTGATAGGAGAATTATTTTAAAACATTAAAAAACAATGTTTCCAATAGCTCTATTTGTCATCATTATCACGATTGCGATAAGTTATAAAGGCATAGAAGACAAAAGCTTTTTTGAAAAATATAAGTTCAATATCTCAATGATAAAAACCCGAAAAGAATATATTCGGGTGTTGTCATCGGGATTTCTACATGCAGACTTTATTCATTTGTTTTTCAACATGTTATCTTTATACCTATTTCAGGGAATTGTAGTTTTTTTCTTTGGCAATTTTGGGTTTATTTCTATTTATTTAGGTTCTCTGCTTTTAGGAAATTTACTGAGTTTTTACATTTATAGAAATCGGTATTGGTACTCTGCTGTAGGCGCATCAGGGGCGGTTTCCGGCATAATTTTTTCAGCTATTGCGGTCGCTCCAAATGAAATAGAAATCAATTTCTTGCCAGGATGGGTTTTTGGAACTTTATACTTCGGATATTCTGTTTATATGATGCTTTACCCTAAACAATGGGACAATAGTGGGCATTCTGCCCATTTGGGCGGAGCTGTTTTTGGATTGATTTTTGTGGCAGTTCATTCTCCTTTAGCGTTCATTACGAACTGGCCTTATCTCACTGCGATGTCCCTCCCGCTGGGCTATATGGTGTATAGAATTTTCATTAAAAAAGATAAATTTTAGCTTAAATTTTATTTATTCAATAATAATTCTATAAATTTGCAAAATTATATCCACGGGGCTGACTGGTTTCGACAGCAAGACCAATGGGTAAATAAGCATGCAGAGAACCGTAGCGCGATCTCTTTAATCCCTTGCTACAAATTTTAACTGGCAACGAAGAGTATGCTCTTGCTGCTTAATCCGAAGTATAGTAAGATTAGCGTTTTTCCCGAAGTATAGTAAGGAAACAAGATGTCTCACGGAAGCTCCGTTCTGCGGCGTCCGATTCTGGGGCATAGGAAATGCAGAAATAAGCCTTTGGGAGCTTCGACCAAAGGACGAAAATTTAGAAGATAAGCATAAAGTTGGGTGTTTGTTCTCTGCTTTGTGTCGAAAAATAATAACAAAATAAGCATGTAGAAAGTTTATTTGTTGCTTGTTTGGACGAGGGTTCGAATCCCTCCAGCTCCACAAAATTTGTAATTTGCTATAAATCAATGTTTTAAAAACAAAGTAAGTGATTTATAGTAAAAAATAGTAAGTTTTTCATTATCCAACCTCCCTACAAAAATAATAGGATAATGAGTTACGAAGTAAAAATTCATGCACCAGCAGACTTGCCTAAAAAATGGTTAAAATAAAACGATAAAAGATAAGATTATGAGAAAAATTTTATTTATTCTATTCGTAATAGTAATTGTAGCTTGTAAATCTAAAAATGAAGAAATAAAAGAAAAAATAGAAAACAACGGTTTTCATTTTATAAAAACTAATTTTTTAGAATTAAAAAAATTAGATGAATCAATAGATGATATAGATAGTATCAAGCTTGTAAAAATAGATAGTATTACAGAAAAAAATAATTTAGCAATACTATATAACAACTTAGGAAAAGAATTTGACACATACAAAGAAAGAAGTGAAGAAGTTCTAAGTGACCAAAACAAGATATTGAGGGAAATAAAATTATATACATTATTGGAGGATAGAGCACTCATGGATATTGCGCGTAAAGATTTTAAAGAATCACAAGAAAAGAGTCAAGTTTTAATTGATTCAATGAAATTGATAGATGAGCAAATGGAACGAATAGATGATTTGTATAAAAAAAGTGACTCTACAAAGCTCGTTAATTATAGCGCAAAATTTCTTGTCCAAATACGAAAAAAAGATAGAAGTGTTTTAAAAGATAGTTTATATTTTTATTTTGACTTAGATGGGAATCCCATAAAAACTATTGACCATGTAAGAACATTAAAGAATAAGTATTCTGCAACAAAGCAAGATTTAAAATAGTAAAAAACAGTGGTTAAAATGGAAAATAAAAAACATAACTTATTGATATCGTTTTTTTAGCCCCACAACAACACCTGTAAATCAACATATTACAGAAACAAAAAAAACTAAAATAGGGACTTTTCACGAAGTCCCTATTATTTTTTGTATAGTATTTAGTTTTAAAGGTTTTATTTTAATATTTCTATTATTTTTCTTGTGATTTCTAATTCATTATTATCATATTCTATTTTTAAAGTTTTTTCTTCAATAGGTTCTAACCATCTTTTATTAAATATATAAGGTGTAATTGATATTATATTTCCTATTAATCGTATAGAACAACTTGTGGAGTTTTTATATAGACCTAAATATGATTTTTCCTTAATGTTTTTTAAATGTTCTTTTTGTCGTTCTCTCATTTCCTCTTTGGTTTCTGGAAATTTTATATCTTCTCGACTGCTTTTTAGAGATGTAAATATTTTATCACTTATTTCCTGTTCAGGCGAAGAAATAGAAATTATAAATATAGGTTCGTCTTCCATGAATAATCCTGTGTTGGTTTTTGATTCTGTGATTATTTTATACTCTGTTGCAGTTCTATAGACATTACAGGCATATTCTTTTGGGCTCAATTTAAATAAACCTTTAATTTTATTCCACATATT
>CAUQHD010000021.1:0-14854 GCA_963517805.1 uncultured Flavobacteriaceae bacterium
ATGCAGAACCGCTGAATGCGTGGGCGTAGATGCTGTAATTATCCCAGATAAAGGGGCAGCGCCTATCAACTCTGATGCGATGAAGACTTCGGCAGGGGCGATTTATAACATTAAAATATGTAAAGAGAAAAACCTTGCCCATACGGTGGACTATCTCCAGCAGTCGGGAATATTGGTTTATGCCTCTACGGAAAAGGCACAGAAATTGCTCTATGAGGTTGATTTTCGTGAGCCATGTGCCATCGTGATGGGTAATGAGGAAACAGGAATTTCTAAAGAAGTTCTCCACCACTCTGATGAGAAAATAAAACTCCCGATGCAGGGAAAAACCCAGTCGCTCAATGTATCCGTGGCTTGTGGTGCGGTGCTTTATGAAGCGGTAAGACAGAGATTAAGTTAAACTTTAAAATAATAATTATAAAATGATAAAGAGAATTTTAGCAATAGGAATCATAGGAATGACCTTTGTAGCATGTAGTCAGGATAAAAAATCAACTGAAAATACAGATAAAAAAACAACTGTAACTACTGAAAACACAGAAAAAACAACCACAGAAGAGGAAAAAGCGGAGTCGGTAGTAATGGCGATTTCGGATAGTGCGGGAGTTTATACACAGAAATTTGTTTTGGAGAAAGGGAAGACTTATCCATTTTCTTCAACGCAGAAAGAAATCCAAACCATCAAAGACCACACAGGAAAATCCATGAGCGGAACACAGGAAGTAGTAGATGAGAGAAATGTAGTGGTGGAAAACTTTGAAAATGGTGTTTATGAGCTGACTTTGAATATTGTAGGAAAGAAAATGTCTTCTACAGCTGAAGGAAAAACAGTAGTGATAGACACCAAAGCTGCAGCGCCGAAGGAAGAACAACTGAAAAACATCTGGAATATCAATAAAGTATTGGCAGGAAGCAAGTTTACCGTTAAAATGAAGGAAAATGGAGAAGTGATTTCTATTTCTGGAATCAATGACCTTTATGCAAAAATCGAAAAAGCTGTTTCGCCTCTAATCAAAGATGCAAAAGCTAAAAAGGCTTTCATCGAGCAGTTTAAACAAGGTTTTAATGAAAAATTGATAAAAGAAGAATTCTCCAAAGGAATCAATATTTTACCTAAAAAAGGTGTGAAAATAGGAGAGAGCTGGACAGAAACGGACAACATTACTCCAGATGGAAAAGTGAAATCTTCTGTTACTTACACTCTTGCAAAGGTAGAAAATGGTATCGCGGAGATTTCTATAAAAGGAGGAATTCCTCTAAAATCTGAAAAACAAACTCAGCAGGGAGTTACCGCCACTATAAGTATACAAGGAACTCAGCAGGGAAATATCACAATAGACCAAAATACAGGATGGATTAAAAAATCTAGCCTTAACATCAAAACAACTAACAAACAGAGCATGACAGATGGAAAACAGACAGAATCCGTCACTCAAACCTCTGACAGTACAATTACAATAAACTAATTGTTATGGGAAAACTGATAGGATTTCTTTTATTTTGTTTTATATGTTATCTGATTTTGCAGTTTATCAGAAGGTCTGTGTTTTTTAAGTTTTATAAAGCTGCAAATGCACAGCAGAGAGAATATCAAAATCAAAGAAATAACAGCAGTTCTGCATCCAAAAAGGAATTTAAGAAAGATATAAAATGGGATGCAGAAACCATAGATTACGAAGAAGTAAAAGATTAGGTTTAATCTGAAAAATTGATAGAAAGCATAGGATAAAACGACTTATCTTATGCTTTTTTCGTTTCAAAAACAGCAAAATTTTTCTTTTTTGTATAATGTTTTATAAAAATCCATATTAAAATAGTATTTTTGGGCAGATTTTTTAAGTTTTAAACTATGTTTAAAGAGAATAAAAATATTTTTTATATAGCAGGAAGTCTTATTTTGTTCATTGCTATCGCTCTGATTTATACTAATCCTATTTTCCAAGGGAAAGAGATTATACAGCATGATATAGTCCAATATAAAGGCGGTGCAAAAGAGCTTTTAGACTATCGTGCAAAGCATGGCGAGGAAACCTACTGGAGTGATGCCATGTTTGGCGGGATGCCTACCTATCAGACGGGAGCACAGTTTCGCGGAGATGTTATAAAACATGTGGATAATGCTCTGAATTTCCTACCGAAGCCTGCTAACTATTTGTTTTTGCTTTTTGCTGGTTTTTTCCTGCTTGGGATGACTGCCGTTAGAAACTGGAAATACGCTCTTTTGGGAGCTACATTTTTTGGGCTGTCCACCTATTTTTATATCATTATAAGTGCTGGGCATAATGGGAAAGTGCATACTATTGCTTATTTTGCGCCTCTTTTGGCAGGGATTTTACTGGTTTATATTAGGAAAAAATATCTTTTGGGATTTGTTGTAACTGCTCTGTTCATGGGCTTACAGATAGCTGCGAACCACTTTCAGATGACTTATTATCTTTTCATAGGAATAGGATTTTTATTCCTTTCGGAATTGATAAGAGTTTTGCTCAAAAAGAGCGATTGGAAGCATTTTGGGATTTCTTCTGGAGTTTTGGCCTTGGCTTTTCTTTTGGGAATAGGTATGAACTCACAAAGACTCTTGGCAAATAGAGAATATGCGGAGGAAACTGTGAGAGGAAAGCAGATTTTAGAAGATGAAAAACAAAATCACGCTTCCAAAGATGGTATGAATAGGGATGCTATGCTGATGTGGAGTTACGGAAAATTAGAAACTCTAAATCTCTTTATCCCAAGAATTTACGGAGGTTCTTCTCAAGAGAAAGGCTCTGACAGAATAATGCAAAATATTCAGGATTTGGTGCAGGAAAATGCTACTTCACAGGAGGAAGTGGATAACATCATGAAAGGTTTTTCCAGTCCTACTTACTGGGGCGAACAGCCTGGTACAGCGGGGCCTGCCTACCAAGGAGCAGTGGTCTGTTTCCTTGCTTTTTTAGGGTTTTTCTTCGCTCCTAAAAAATACAAATATTGGATTTTAGGGGCTTCTGTGCTTACGATTATGCTTGCATGGGGGGGTAACTTATTGATTGTTAGTGATTTGTTTATTGATTTTGTTCCGTTGTATAATAAATTCCGTGCGCCGTCTTCTATTTTGGTAGTGGTGGAACTTTTATTCCCGCTCATCGCTATTGTAGGGCTTTATTCGTTTTTTAACAATAAAAATCTGACAACTGAATACAAGCAAAAAGTATTGATGTATGCAGGAGGGGGAGTGCTGGCGTTCTTGCTTTTAATGCTGGTTTTTGGGAAATCTTTACTTGGATTTTATACCGAAACGGAGAAAAGATATCTTCCGCCTTATATCCTTGATTATCTGATAGATGAAAGATATGGAATGTTTAGGGAAGACAGCATAAAAGCCATTTTTTATGTGGGAGCCGTGCTGGGTGTTTTGTTTTTAACGATGAAACAAAAATTAACTCAAAATATAGCGCTTATCATCATTGGGGCAGTTAGTTTCTTTGATTTATGGTCGGTGAATAAGCGATATTTGAACAATGATAATTTTGTAGATAAAGAATTTGTCCAAGAGCCTTTCGTTACGGAAGTATCTGATTATCTGATAGAAAAAGCGGAAAATAATACTGAAGCGCAGAGATTACTCGATCAAGCAGAAATGAATAAAATGCTTTCTATTTTGACAGAGAAAGACAAGGGGCATTATAGAATTTTCAACTCTATTATCAGCCCTTTCAATGAGACGACGACTTCTTATTTCAAGTCTTCTGTCGGCGGTTATCATGCCGTAAAATTGCGCAGATACGATGATTTGATTAACGAATATTTTTCTGTAACAGACAATAAGAAAACACTGAATATTCTTAACATGCTGAATACCAAATATATACTTCTTGGTTCTCTACAAGAGCCAAGAGCAGAGATTAATCCTAATGCAAATGGAAATGCTTGGTTTGTATCTGATATTCAGTTTGTTAAAACTCCAAATGAGGAAATAAAAGCTGTGGGCGAAATTGATAATAAGAAAACAGCCGTTGTTTCAGTGGAAGACCAAAAATATTTTGAGGGAAAAACTTTGCAGAGCGACAGCACTGCGGTGATTGAACTGAAAAATTATCAGCCTAATCAGTTGGAATTCAAAACTCAATCAAAAACTCCTCAGCTGGCAGTGTTTTCAGAGATTTATTACCCGAAAGGCTGGAAAATGCTTCTCGATGGTAAGGAAGTCCCTTATATCAAAGCAAATTACCTGCTCAGAGCTGTATTCGTTCCTGCTGGAAATCATGAAGTTAGAATGGTCTTTGAGCCAGAAGTTATCGAAAAAGGAAAAATGATTTCCATGAGTGCATTTGGAATATTCCTGCTGCTGAGTGTGGGTGGATTTTTGAAATTTAGAAGAAAAAATACAAAATAGAATTATGGATAATTTTGAGATTACAAAAGTAAATAGTAATGATATTACTTCTTTGCAAAAAGTAGGAAAAAAGACCTTTTTTGAAACTTTTTCCAAAACTAATACAGAAGAAAATATGCAAAAATATCTGGAAGAAAGCTTTTCTTCTAATAAACTTTTAGAAGAGTTGAATAATCCTGATTCTAAGTTTTATTTTGCAAAATATAATGATGAAATAGTAGGTTATTTAAAACTGAATTTTGGTCATTCTCAAACAGAATTAAATGATAATGAGGCGCTTGAAATAGAACGAATTTATGTTTTAAAAGATTTTCAAGGAAAGAAAATAGGGCAAAAATTGTATGAAAAAGCTGTAGAAGTAGCTAGGCAAAATAAAGTGAAATATATTTGGCTTGGAGTTTGGGAAAAGAACCAAAAAGCCATTGATTTTTATGAAAAAAATGGATTTGTGCCGTTTGATAAACATATTTTTGTTTTGGGGGATGATAAGCAGACTGATATCATGATGAAAATGGAATTGTAATTGTAATAAAACAATGAGTTATAAAAAAATCCTTATCATCACATATTATTGGCCTCCTGCGGGCGGGCCAGGGGTTCAGCGATGGCTGAAATTCACAAAATACCTGCCGGAATTTGGCTGGAAACCCACGGTTTTCATTCCAGAAAATCCATCTTATCCGCTTTTGGATGAGAGTTTGAGTAAGGATTTATCTCCTGATTTAGAAACTATTAAAACTAAAATCTGGGAGCCTTACCAGCTTGCCGAAATATTTAGTAAAAAGAATAAGAAATTTAAGTCAGGACAGTTTGATATTGGTGAAAACCAGTCTTTTATGTCCAAATTATCTATTTTTATCAGAGGCAATTTTTTCATTCCCGATGCCCGAGTTTTTTGGGTAAAACCTTCCGTAGAATATTTGAAAAAGTATTTAAAGGAAAATCATTTTGATGCTTTGGTAACCACGGGGCCGCCTCACAGCCTTCATTTGATAGGTTTGGAGCTTAAAAAATATTTCCCAAATTTGAAATGGATTGCAGATTTTAGAGATCCATGGACGGAAATTTCGTATTACAAGCATCTTAAACTCACAAAATGGGCGGACAAAAAGCACCGAACTTTGGAAGAAAAAGTCTTTAAAAATGCAGATATTACCCTTGCTACAAGTCCCACAGATGCTGAGAATTTCAGGAAAAAAGGCGCAAATGCAGTCTGTATAACCAACGGATTTGATGAAAATGAGCTGATTGCGGAAAAATCCAAAACAGAGAAATTTACTTTGAGCTATATCGGAGTTTTGGAACAGCTTAGAAATCCTGAAAACCTTTGGGAAATCCTGAATGCTTTGGTAGAGGAAAACGAAGATTTTTCAAAAGATTTTGAGCTGAAATTTGTGGGCAGGATAGATGACAAAATTTTACAAAAGATAGAATCCTCTGCTCTTGGGAAAAATGTGAATTTATGCGGTTATCTTTCTCACAATAAGGCTGTTGAAGAAATGAGTAATTCGGATATTCTGTTGATTACAAATTTTGACCGAGATTCTTCCAAGGGAATCATTCCAGGGAAATTATTTGAATATCTGGCAGTTGGGAAAAAGATAGTTTCCTTTGGACCAAAAGAAAGTGATGTAGCCGATATTTTGAAAGAAACAGGCTCAGGTAAGCATTTTGGATATACTGATAATCAAGAAATTAAAAACTATATTTTAGAAATCTATCAGCAGTGGAAAACTGGAAATTTAGAAGCCAACCAGCAAAGCATCCTGCAGTATTCCAGAAGAAATCTCACGAAAAAACTTTCTGAAATTTTATAGCATTATTTTAAGTAATAAATTTTCTAAAATAATTTAATGCAGTAAAGTTGATTTATCAAAATTTAATTTTGATTTTTAATCAAAACAAATAATAAAATTCTTATTTTTGCATTTTGGAAAAAATATGAGCAGTATTACAATTCATGACAAACATTTCGTTCCTTATCTCACCAATGAGGAATTGCAGAAAGTGATAAAAGACCTTGCAGAAAAGGTTTACGAAGACTACAAGGATGAAGTTCCTGTGTTTATCGGAGTACTGAACGGCGTTTTTATGTTCTTTTCAGACTTTATGAAATATTACCCAGGAAGATGCGAAGTGGCCTTTTTACAGGTAAGTTCTTACAATGGCGGGCTTCAGTCTACGGGAATAGTTTATAAAAAAATGGATTTAACCAAAGATGTAGAGGGCAGACACATCATCTTGATGGAGGACATCGTAGATACAGGAAATACGATAGAAAGTCTTATCGAATATTTCAAAAATACACACCGCCCAAAGTCTTTAAAAGTAGCTTCTCTGCTGCTAAAACCAGAAGTTTTCAAGAAAAATTTCACGATTGATTATGTAGCAAAAGAAATTCCTAATAAATTCGTGCTTGGCTACGGATTAGACTATGATGAACTTGGAAGAAACCTTCCAGATCTCTATCAGCTCGAAGAAGGAAGAATCAACCACTAAAAAATAAAAACTCTTCATAAAATGATAAATATCGTACTCTTTGGGCCTCCAGGAAGTGGTAAAGGCACTCAGGCTCAGAATTTAATCCAGAAATTCAACTTGAAACAAATCTCCACAGGAGACCTTTTCAGACATAATATCAAGAATGAAACAGAACTTGGTAAATTAGCCAAATCCTACATGGACAAAGGAGAGCTTGTTCCAGACCAAGTTACCATCGATATGCTTATCGATGAACTTAAAAAACCAACTGATGCTCAAGGGTTTATCTTCGATGGATTTCCAAGAACGGCATTCCAGACTGAGGCATTGGAGGATATTGTAAAAAATGTACTGAATGACCAGATTGACATTTGTCTTTCCCTTGTTGTAGAAGATGAAATCTTGGTAAAAAGGCTTTTGGAACGCGGTAAAACCAGCGGTAGAAGTGATGATGCTGATGAAAACATCATCCGAAACCGAATAAAAGAATACTACACTAAAACTGCCGAAGTAGCTGAACTTTACAAAAAACAAGGCAAATATGTAGAAGTGAACGGCGTAGGAGAAATCGCAGAAATCGCAGAAAAACTCTACGCAGAAGTAGAAAAAATCAAATAAACTAAAAAAAGGCTTTCAACAAAAATTGGAAGCCTTTTTTATGCTGCCTATTTTCAGAAGTTTATCAATTTAATTTTTATCTTTGCAATCGGTTTGAAAAATTTTCAAACCTAAAACATTTCAAAAAAATATCTATGTCAAATTTTGTAGATTATGTTAAAATCCACTGCCAGTCGGGGCATGGTGGTGCAGGTTCGGCTCATCTTAGAAGAGAAAAATATATAGCAAAAGGCGGCCCTGATGGCGGCGATGGAGGGCGTGGAGGACATGTCATCATGAAAGGAAATGCGCAGGAATGGACACTTCTTCCGCTTCGGTATACTCGTCACATAAAGGCAGAAAACGGACAGCCTGGGGGCAAAAACCAGCTCACTGGGCGTTTCGGCGAGGATGTCTATATCGAGGTGCCTGTGGGAACGGTTGCACGAAATGAAAACGGCGAAATATTAGGCGAAATATTAGAACACGGACAAGAAATCATCCTGATGAAGGGCGGAAAGGGAGGTCTTGGGAATGAGCATTTTAAATCTGCTACCAATCAGACTCCTCGCTACGCACAGCCTGGGCTTCCTGGGGAAGAGGGCTACATCATCTTTGAGCTGAAAGTCCTTGCAGATGTAGGTTTGGTAGGCTTTCCTAACGCTGGTAAATCCACGCTTTTATCCGTGGTTTCGGCAGCAAAACCAAAAATTGCAGATTATGCCTTCACTACACTGACGCCCAATTTGGGAATCGTAGAATACAGAAATTACAAATCCTTTGTAATGGCGGATATCCCAGGGATTATAGAAGGTGCAGCAGAAGGAAGAGGTCTGGGACACAGGTTTTTGAGACATATTGAACGAAATTCCATTCTTTTATTCCTTATCCCAGCAGATTCCAAAAATCATTATGAAGAGTTTAAAATTTTGGAAAACGAATTAAAAGAATACAATCCAGAACTTTTAGATAAAGATTTCATCGTATCTGTTTCAAAATCAGACCTTTTGGATGATGAATTAAAGGCCGAAATTTCAGCAGAATTTCCAGAAAAATACAAACCTTTGTTCTTCTCTGGAGTGACGCAGGAGGGGCTTATGGAGCTTAAAGATGTGATTTGGAAACACTTACATGGGTAAAATTATGCAGGAAGAAATCCAAACTTACACTGCAAAAGATTTTGCATCAGACCAAGAGGTAAAATGGTGCCCTGGCTGCGGCGATTATTCTATTTTAAAGCAGGTTCAGAGCATTCTCCCAGAAATCGGCATCAAGAGGGAAAATATGGTTTTCGTGTCAGGAATCGGCTGTTCATCGCGGTTTCCTTACTACATGAACACCTACGGTATCCATAGTATCCATGGGCGCGCGCCTGCGGTGGCTACGGGCATCAAACTGGCTAACCCTGAGCTGAATGTATGGATCATCACAGGAGACGGCGATGGGCTGAGCATCGGTGGAAACCACTTTATACACCTGATGAGGAGGAATTTAGATGTGAATATCCTTCTTTTCAATAATGAAATCTATGGGCTGACCAAAGGACAATTTTCACCAACTTCCCAGCTTGGTCTGAAAACTAAATCTTCGCCTTTTGGGGTGATAGACCAGCCTTTTAATCCGCTGAGTCTTGCCTTGGGGAGCGGAGCTACATTTGTTTCGCGAACGCTGGACAGAGAGCCAAAAAGCCTTCGAGAGGTACTTCTGGAAGCACAGAAACACAAAGGAACTTCTTTTGTGGAAATTTACCAAAATTGCGTGATTTTCAATGATGGAGTTTTTGATGAATTTACCAATAAAGCCACCAAAGAAGACGCTAATCTCTATCTGGAAAACGGAAAACCTTTGAAATTCGGGAAGGATTTATCCAAAGGAATTATTTTAGAGAATTTTGAACCAAAAATCATTGATATTACGGAAGATACCGATGAATCGAAGCTTTGGATACATGATGAAACTTCTATCCTGAAAGCCCAAATTTTGGCAAGGTTTAATTTTGATGAAGAATTTTCTGATTTTCCACGGCCTTTCGGTGTTTTTTATAAAAAAAATAGAGTTTCTTACGAAGAAACTTTTACCAATCAAGTGGAAAAAAACAAGCCAGATATGCAGCAAATTCTGAACGGAAATATCACATGGACAGTTTAATTTATATCAAAAAATGGAACGAGTAGCATTTATCATCAATCCTTTCTCCGCGAAAAAAGAATACAAACCTTTTGTAGATGATTTAGAAAAAAAGGTGGAAAAGCCATTTTATCTCATTTCTAAATCGATAGAGGACACTTTTTCTTTCATAGAAAATAATATGGACAAGGTGGATATTTTCGTGGCTGTGGGCGGCGATGGGACAATATCTACGGTGGCTCAGAAACTCATCAACACGGATAAAATTCTCGGAATATTCCCAGCGGGTTCTGGAAATGGTTTTGCAAATGAGAACCATTTTTCTAAAAATATAGATACCCTACTTTCTAAAATTAAAAATAGAAAACACAGAGAAATAGATACTTTTACTATCAATAACAAGCTGTCTATCAATCTTTCTGGAGCAGGATTTGATGGCGAGGTCGCGAAGAATTTTGAGAAAACCAGCCGAGGTTTCGCGAATTATATCAAGACCTCTATCAGCACATTTTTTAAGTTTAAACCTATCAATATCAGCTTTGAAGAGAAATATAAATCCTACAATGGTGAATATCTGATGATGAACCTTGCCAATACGAGACAGTTCGGGAATAATGCTTACATTGCTCCACAGGCGCTGGTAACGGATGGCTTGGTAGATGTGGTTTTGGTGAAAAAATTTCCTGTGTGGTATGCTGTTCCATTTGCATTGAAAATGTTTGCAAAAACCTTGAAACAGGATAAATACTTGACTTATTTCACTTGTTCTGAACTAGAGTTTTCATTGGACACAGACACTTGGCACATAGATGGCGAGTACAAACAGATTTCCTCTCCTGTGAAAGTGAAAGTCCTTCCTAAAAGTCTGAAAGTCCTTTGGTAACGGCTTAAAACTTAGAAAAAACCCGTCCTAAGATAATTCCAGCGGCCATGGATACATTCAGGCTTTCGGTGGACTGCAGTCTTCCAAAGCGGGGAATAGTAAGGTTTTCAGTGACTAAACTTTTGATTTCAGGGCTGATGCCGTTGCCTTCGTTTCCTAAAATAAGATAGAAACTTTTAGGAAAATCCGTTTTGTAAAGGTTTTTACCTGTCATATCGGTTCCAAAAACAGGTCGGTCGGTGTTTTGTAAAAGTTCTTTTAGGTTTTGATAGACAATATTTACCCTCGTAAAAGACCCCATAGTGGCTTGGATAACTTTTGGATTGTAGAAATCCACAGTGTTTTCGCTGCAGATAATCTGCTCAATTCCGAACCAATCCGCTAAGCGGATGATAGTCCCCAAATTGCCAGGGTCTTGTATGTTGTCCAAAACTAACTGAATATCAGCGGAGATAGGAGATTGATTTCTGAGTTCGCACACCGCAACGGAATCTTTTGGATGCTGCAACAGACTAATTTTTTTTAATTCTCGTTCTGTAATTGGGTGGATTTTAGACTTGGCAAAATCAAGCCCTGTATCATCGGTACTATAAATTTCTCTTATGACAAATGGAGAATTTTTTAGTTCTTTGATAATTTTATTCCCTTCAACCAAGAATAAATTGTATTTTTGTCTGAACTTTTTTTTATCTAAAGATTGTAAAGTTTTTATTGTATGAGTGGTAAGCATTTTAGAAAATATTTTCAAAAGTATTACATATTTTTTTGTTTTGCAACGATATTGCTGTTATTTTATGCCTGTATAACCAGCAAAGTCCCAGAAGGCAAGTATCTTCTGACTAAAAATGAATTTCAATATACTGATAATACCAAATATTCGGGAAGTATCCCTGATTATGTAGTCCAAAAGCCTAATGGAAAGAGTTTCTTTTTCGTTCCCTTGGGACTGATTTTCTATAACATGTCTAACTCAAAATACGACACTATTTTGAGCAAATATATGACCTATCCTGCGAATATGAGAAATGGAAAACTCAGAGATTCTTTGTCCATCAAGGCAGGACATCCAGAATATGTGGGCAAAAGTATGCTTTTCAGTCGTATATCTCATAATTTGGGGCAGGCACCTGTGATTTTAGACCCAGCAAAAACTCAACAAAGTGCAAATGCAATCAAAAACTATCTGATTTATAGAGGTTTCTGGGATGCAGAAGTGAATTATCAAATAAAAACGAATGATGCCTCTAAAAAAGGGCAGAATAAATTTATCATTACTCATAACGAACCTACTCGTATTCTGGGTTTTGCACAGATTATCCCATATCCTGAAATCCAAAATATCTATGAGCGACATAGAAACAAGATTTTAATAAAAGAAGGTCACAGACTTGATCAAAAGGTATTGGAGAGAGAAGTAAAGAGGGTAAATGAACTGATGAAGGATAATGGTTTTTATGATTTTAACAGCACCAATGAAGAAATATTCTTTACCGCAGACACCCTGAACAGCAGTAAGAATGTTCCGCTTGTGATGGCCATAATGAAGGATACTTTAGGAACATCGTACAAAAAGCACACAATAGGAAATATAGAAATTTACATTAAAGATAAAGTAACGGATTCTACCCATATTGATGATAAAATAGGCAGTGTGGCTGTGCGTAAGGTAAATAATGCATTCAAAAGTAAAGCGATCTGGCGTGCCGTTACGGTAAATAGCGGAGACCTCTACAACCAAAAGCAGATAGACCTTACCAAAAGGAATTTATTGGCATTGAATAATTTTAGTATTGTTAATACCAATCCGCTCACACGCCGTTCCAATACTGCACCGAATGATACCATTTTGGACCTGAGATACACCCTGATACCGCTTAATAAATACGAAATAAAGGCTGCTACAGATGTGCATTATTCCCAGATTTTGAATTTTGGTTTTTCTCCATCAGTAGAATTTACCAGCCGAAATATCTTCGGAGGAGCGGAGAATTTTGGAATAAATCTTTCAGGAATTATTGGAAGTACGGGCGAACAGAAAAACAAATTCTTCAATGCTTATGAGCTTTCGGGTGAACTCAGCCTTAGTTTTCCAAGGTTTATTCTGCCTTTCAGTACTGACAAGCTCATACCAAGGCGCTTTTCTCCTTCTTCTTCCATTACGCTGGGGGCTTCTGTCCAGAATAATATCGGGATGGGGCGTATCAACTTCAATGGAGGGATAAACTATTTCCTCAATGTGAATGATGTAGTATCCCACCGTTTCACTGTGCTGAATTCCCAGCTGAGTTTAACTCGGAATAAGGATAATTATTACGACCTTTTCCCTTCCGACAGGAGCGTGAGAGACCATGTTTTCTCCCTTTATCAGACTGTAAATCCTGTACTTCTGGCTCGGTTCTATGCAGGTGATATTACTTCGGATGTGGTGTCAAAAGCCATTATGGATGATACTTCGTTCAGAAGCGGCCTCAATGCTTACGAACAAGGAAACATGAACCTATTCATGCAGTCGCTTCTGAATAAAGATATACAGACGCAGGATGTACTGATTACTTCGTTTAACTATAATTTCCTCTACAATGAAATAGGAAAGGCGGATTTTAAACATCCATTTTATTTTAATGCCAAGGTAGAGCTGGCAGGGAACACGCTTTCTCTCCTGCACAATGTGTTTAAAAACAGGAAAGTAGAGGCGGGGATTATAGAGAATAAAACAGCGAGAAGCCTTTTCCATATACCTTATTCGCAGTTTGCAAAATTTGATTTAGATACCAGAAAATACTTCAATTTTAATAAGGACCACAGCCTTGTTCTTCGGTTGTTTATTGGGCTGGGATTGCCTTATGGGAACTCTACCAGTATGCCTTTTATGCGTTCTTACTATAATGGAGGCTCCAGTGATATCAGAGCATGGAGGGCTTTCAGCGGGCTTGGTCCTGGGGATTCCCAGCTGGACGAGGGGGTTCGTTCTTATATGATGGCAAACCTGAAACTCGTTTCTAACATAGAATATCGTTTTGTGATGAATAAAATGTTCCACGGCGCTTTATTTACCGATGTAGGCAACATTTGGAACCTCAGAAATGGAAACAATAATGAGGAAACGGAGTTTAAGTTCAACAAGTTTTATAAACAGCTGGGAATAGGCAGCGGCTTTGGACTTAGGATAAATATCGCCTATGTGACTTTCCGGTTTGATTTGGCCTACAAAATATACGACCCGAACAGACACGAAGGCGAACGCTGGAGAATATCCAAACTGAAGCCTCTGGAGCCTGTTATCAACTTTGCGATAGGCTATCCTTTCTAAGGAATGTTATTGAAATATTTTGTGCTTTTCAAAAACATTCTTATCTTTGCCTCATTCTTGATTAAGAAGTAGTTATAAAATACAAAACAAAAACACACAAAAAAGATGAAAAAATAATATGTATATTATAAAAACCTATAATGCAGCCCATTGGGTAAACCAACAAAAAAGAAGAACCCCATAATATTATTAGTAAATTTACACAACATATGAACAAAACATTATTAACTGCAACTTTGCTTTTAGGAGTTGTTGCGCAAGCGCAGGTGGGAATAAATACAGCAGACCCTAAAGCGACCCTGCATGTGAAAAGTAAAAACCCTGCATCAGGAGTAGAAGGAATAGTATATCCGCATGCTACACAGGCAGAGATAGAAAGTTGGAACAAGGCAGACATAGAAGAAGGTACCATTGTCTGGAATACTGACCAAAAATGCTTGGAATATTTTGCCAATAACAAATGGAATAATAACTGCAATGGAGGAGGGCGCCGCTTTATCCCTACACCAGGGTATAAGATAGGGAGCCATACAAGATATTTAACTTCTGTACGGGATGATAACTATACCATCCCTGGTGACCCAGATAAAAACATTAATATAGAAGCTGTTGCCAGCTGGACAGAAGACACCAGCTCTGGTTCTGATGTCTTATTAGATCATTCTGATGACCAATATCTGAGAAAGTGGCAAGGTTTATCTATTGCCATCCCTATAGAAGTAGTAGGTTCTGGGACTTATAATTTACAGCAATATACTTCTCCCCCAGTAACAGTAACTGCAGAGAAAACAGCCGATGGACAGGCTCGCCAGCTAGAATTGTACTGGAATGCACAAGCTGTTGATGCTAATACTAAATACATAAAGGCTTATATAAGAACAAAAAGTGGTTCTTTAGCTTTAAAACGCCTTGATGTGCAAAAGGGTTTAGGATCAGATAGAAAAGGGCTGGAGCTGGCAAAGTTTGAATACTTTAATGATGCCTCCCAGACCACCAAGAGCTATGTAGAACTGCGGGTAGTCCCAGTAATTTTGGATAAGTACTTTGGTAAAAAAACAAGAGACTATGCCGCAGGAGGGAGTCC
>CAUQHD010000022.1:0-14789 GCA_963517805.1 uncultured Flavobacteriaceae bacterium
CCTCTATAGGTACCTGCAACCACCTCCGAACCTATCACAGCCACCTCTATAGGTACCTGCAACCACCTCTGAACCTATCGCGACCACCTTAATAGGCACCTGCAACCACCTTTGAACCTATCTTCCCTCGTTTTGGTCTGGTCTATCCGTATGTTCTCCTGCCAAAATAGGATTCAACCATTTTCTAGCAAATTCCTCATCTACGCCCTTTCTTTTGGTATAATCTTTCAGCTGGTCTTCACAGATTTTACCAACTCCGAAATATTTTGCCTTTGCATTAGCGAAATAATACCCCGAAACCGCCGCCGTAGGATACATCGCCAGACCAGCATCCATCAGCTCTATATCGATAGTCTCTTTCACTTTCAGAAGTTCCCAAATGGTAGCCCTTTCCAAATGGTCTGGACATGCTGGATAGCCAGGTGCAGGGCGGATACCCTTGTATTCCTCATCTATCAACTCCTCATTGCTAAGGCTTTCATCCGCTGCATATCCCCAATATTCTTTTCTCACTTTCCAATGCAGAAATTCCGCAAACGCCTCCGCAAACCTATCCGCCAGAGCCTTCGCCATGATGGTGGAATAATCATCATTTTGGGCTTCATAATATTTCACCAATTCATCCGTACCAAAACCAGCCGTCACTGCGAAAGCGCCTATATAGTCTTGTTTCTCAGAACTTTGCGGTGCTATAAAGTCCGACAAGGCGAAATACTCCTTCCCTGCTGATTTTTTCAACTGCTGGCGAAGTGTTCGGAAAACGAATTCCTCTCCATCTTTATCTAAAATAATATCATCTCGGTCGTTAGAATTAGCTGGGAAAAGCCCAAAAATAGCCTTGGCTTTAAGCAGTTTTTCATTTAGAATTTTATCTAAAATCACCTGTGCATCAGCCCAAAGCTCACGAGCCTGCTCTCCTACTTTTTCATCTTCTAAAATATCTGGATATCTACCGTGCAAATCCCAGCTTCGGAAAAACGGAGACCAATCCACGAAAGGAAGAAGCTCACGGAAATCCTGATCTTCAATCACTGTAATTCCTAATTTTTTAGGCTTAATGATGGTTTCGTTTTCCCAGTCTATTTTAAATCTCTTTTCTCTCGCTTCCTCTATGGATACATATTCTTTGTCTGTCTGTCTCGCCAAAAATTTCTCCCTAAACTCATCATACTCTTTCTTAAGCTCTTTTTTGTATTCAGCAGATCTTTCTTCGCTCAATAGCGAATTTACTATATTCACCGTTCGCGAGGCATCTCCGCCATGCACGACTGTATTGTGGTATTTTGGTGCAATTTTCACAGCGGTATGGGCTTTGGAAGTCGTCGCTCCTCCTACCAGCAGCGGAAAATCCAGATTTTGCCTGTCCAGTTCAGATGCCACATATTCCATTTCATCCAGACTCGGCGTAATCAAACCACTCAGCCCAATGATATCCACCTTTTGTTCTATCGCTGTCTGAATGATTTTTTCACAAGGCACCATCACACCTAAATCTATGATTTCATAGTTGTTACACGCTAGTACCACACCCACGATATTTTTACCAATATCATGGACATCGCCTTTCACCGTCGCCAAAAGAATTTTACCATTAGAAGGCTTGGAAGTGTCTTTTTCTGCCTCTATGAAAGGCTCTAAATAAGCCACTGCGCGTTTCATCACCCTTGCAGATTTTACCACTTGCGGAAGAAACATTTTTCCACTTCCGAAAAGGTCTCCCACCACGCTCATCCCAGTCATCAGATTAATTTCTATGACATCTAGCGGTCGCCGAGCTTCCTTCAAAGCCGCTTCCATATCCTCCTCTATGAATTTGTCCACGCCTTTTACCAGTGAATAGGTAATGCGTTCCTGCAAAGGCTGTTCGCGCCAAGACAGGTCTTCTACTTTTTCTTTTTTGACTGATTTTACTTTTTCGGAATAGTCCAACAAACGCTCCGTAGCATCATCTCTTTGGTCTAGTATCACATCTTCTACTAGTTCCAAAAGGTCTTTTGGGATTTCATCATAGACCTCCAGCATCGTAGGGTTTACAATTCCCATATTCATCCCTGCTTTTATGGCATGATACAGAAACACCGAGTGCATCGCTTCCCGCACTGCATCATTTCCTCTAAACGAAAACGAAACATTAGAAACTCCACCACTCACAGACACATACGGAAGATTCTGGCGAACCCACCTTGTCGCTTCTATAAAATCAATCGCATTTCGCCTATGCTCCTCCATTCCCGTAGCCACAGGGAAAATATTAAGGTCAAAAATAATATCCTCTGGCGGAAAACCTACCTTATCCACCAAGATTTTATACGAGCGCTCCGCTATCTCTATTCTTCGCTGGTAATTATCGGCTTGGCTCACTTCATCGAAAGCCATTACAATAACCGCCGCGCCGTATCTTTTTATAATTTTCGCTTGACGAATAAACTCCTCTTCTCCTTCCTTTAGACTGATGGAATTTACCACCGATTTTCCCTGAACCACCTGCAAACCAGCTTCTAAAATCTCCCAACGGGAAGAGTCTATCATAATCGGAATACGAGCAATATCAGGCTCTGAAGCTATCAGATTGAGAAATTTCACCATCGAGGCTTTCCCATCTATCAGCCCGTCATCCATATTTACATCCAAAATCTGGGCTCCACCTTCCACCTGATTTCGGGCTATTTCTAAAGCTTCTGTAAAATTTCCTTCGCCTATCAGTCTCAAAAATTTCTTCGACCCTGCTACATTCGTTCGTTCTCCTACATTCACAAAATTAGATTCTGGCGTAATTATGAGCGGCTCAAGCCCTGAAAGTTTTAAATATCTCATGTATACTGGTTATTTTCAGTTAAAAAGCCTTCAAAGTTAAGTCTTTTAAAAAACATAAAAAATAGGAAGGTAAAATTTACCTTCCTATTTTTATGAACATTGAACAATTTTCAATTACTCTTTAATTGTTGCAATACTTACTCTGTTCCAATCTGGCTCTGAGAACATGTGACCGATACCTTCTCCTTCTGCTACGATACGCTCAGCATCAATTTTGTATTGCTTGATAAGAACTGCTTTAACTGCTTCTGCACGAGCTTTAGCGATTCTTTCGTTAACTTCGATACTTCCTTCTGGTGAAGCAAATCCTTTGATAACAACTTTACTGTTAGGATATTTTTTCAAATAAGTAGCAATTCTAGCTACATTCGGCTGCTGAGAAGGAGCGATGATAGTTTTTCCTTGTGCGAAAGTAACCACAGACTCTAATGTTCTCTTAGTTTCAACTATAGTTTCTTTTTGTGGTTTTCTGTTACGAGCATCTGCAAGTTCTTTTTCTAACTGATTGATTCTGTTTCTTGCATCTCTTAATTCTCTGTCTTTTTGGCTAAGTGCAGCAGAATTATCCTCCACTACAGGAACAGAAACTGCTGGCTCATAAGCAGTAAAGTGATGAGCTCCGTTGCTTCCTTTAAATCTGTAAACAAGACCTAAACTTGCTTGTGTGTAAGAATTTAATGAATTAAGGCTGTTTGCATGTTGAGCAACAGGTTCATCTACTAGATATAAGATTGATGGACTAAGCTTAATAGCCCAAGCTTTAGAAGAACCTAAATTAAGCAAGAAATTTGCTCCAAACTTAACTGACATTGCGCTGTAATCGTTATTTTCACCTGGGTTGAAAGAATGGAACCATCCTGGTCCTGCAACTGCTTCTACCTCAAATTTACGAGGAGCTCCTTTGTAACCACCAAAGATGTTGCTAAGGTTAAAATTCCCCAACATAGCTACATTCACATGCTCAATAGCCAATGGATTATGACCTCCTCTCGCATTGTCATTGATGTATGCTGTACCATCTAACCCAAGACGGAAACTAGGAGAAATCTGTTTTCCTACTTCTACTCCGAAGTTAAATCTTGTAGATTTAAAGAAAGGATACCCCGTAGTTGGAGTATATCCCCCTGCATTTACACCTACTTGCCAGTTATCAAAAAATTTACCATAACTGATTCCTTTAACACTTTGTGCATTAGCTGCTACTGCAGCACCTGCAAACATTACTGATAAGAAAATCTTCTTCATTTTTAACTAATTTTACTAAATTAACGATGCAAATATACATTTTATTTTATACAAACATAATTTTTTAACAGTTTTTAAGCTATTTTCGCGGTTTATAGTCTTTTGCAAGGCCTGCAAGAGCCTTTATATGCTCTGGTGTAGTTCCACAGCAACCACCGATAATGTTTATCAATCCTTTATCTAAATACTCTTTTATCTGCTCTGCCATCTGCTCAGGAGTTTCATCATACTGCCCAAAAGCATTAGGAAGTCCAGCATTTGGGTGTGCGGAAATCCTAAAACGAGTTTGTGGAGCAATAGCCTCTAAATAAGGAACAAGCTGTTTTGCACCCAAAGCACAATTAAACCCAATACTCAGCAAATCCAAATGAGAAACCGAAATAAGGAAAGCCTCCGCCGTTTGTCCGCTCAAGGTACGCCCAGAGGCATCGGTAATAGTCCCTGAAACCATCGTAGGAATGCGGATTCCTCTCTCCTCCTGAATTTCATCAATCGCGAAAAGAGCTGCCTTTGCATTGAGCGTATCAAAAACCGTTTCCACCAAAAGAATATCTGCTCCGCCATCTAATAACGCTTCCGCCTGTTGTTTGTAAGCTTTTCTAAGTTCATCGAAAGTAATGGCTCTGTAACTTGGGTCATTCACATCTGGGCTGAGACTGGCAGTTTTATTCGTAGGCCCAATAGAACCCGCCACAAATCTCGGTTTATCTGGAGTTTTAGCGGTATAATCATCACATGCTTTTCGGGCAAGTTTTGCAGATTCATAGTTGAGCTGATAAACGAAATCCTCCATATGGTAGTCTGCCATCGCAATGGTTGTGCTGGAAAAAGTATTGGTCTCTATAATGTCCGCCCCTGCCTCCAGATACTGCCTGTGGATTTCATCTATCACGCTGGGCTTGGTAATGGAGAGCATATCATTATTTCCTTTCACAGGATACTCCCAATCACGAAACTGCTCTCCGCGATAGTCTTCTTCGGTAAGATTATACTTCTGAATCATGGTTCCCATGGCTCCATCCAGAATCAAAATATGCTCCGAAAGTGCTTTATACAATGCTTCTGTGTTCTTCATTCTACTTTGCTAAATTATTTATTCAAAACCAATAATTCTCAATTTATTTAATACATTTGTAGTAAATTATTTACAAATGAAAAGATTTATTTTCCTTTTAGCCTTCTTCCCGATGTTTGTTTCTGCTCAAGAAAACAGAATCGGCGGAAGAATAGCCTATACTCATACCAATAAATCTTATAACTTTGGGTTTGGAGGAGTTTCTTTCAATACCGACCCTGATTATGCAGGAGTGACAACCTACGCAGGAGCCCATTTTGGAGCCCATCATTCTAAACTAAAAGTAGTCCCCGAAGTAGGCATGGAAGTGTACTTCCTACTGGCAGGAGCAGGAATTTCCCTCAATACCGAGGCCATACAGCCCCGCATAGGTATTTCTGCCTTTAATTTTGGACAAATACACTTCGGGTATTCTGTTCCTTTCTTTAAAAAATCGGTTTTCAGAGGCTTTACTTTTACAGCGGTATTCAATCTGTATTAAACTTAACAAAATCCCAAATTTCAGTGATAAACAAATCCCCTGCCTTCATTCGGCGGGGATTTATTATCTAAACATTAAACCTAAAATGCATGATATCTCCATCCTGCACGATATATTCTTTTCCTTCTACGGAGAGTTTTCCAGCTTCTTTCACTTTCAACTCAGAGCCGTAGTGCAGGAAGTCTTCATATTTCATGACTTCAGCACGAATGAAACCTTTTTCAAAGTCAGAGTGGATGACTCCCGCTGCCTGAGGCGCTGTCCAGCCGATACCGATAGTCCATGCCCTTACTTCCTTCACGCCTGCCGTGAAATAAGTCTGCAGTTTCAGAAGGTGGTATGCCTGGCGGATCAGCCTATTTACCCCTGGTTCTTCCAATCCCAATTCTTCCAAGAAAATCTGGCGTTCTTCGTAAGTTTCCAATTCATTGATATCCGCTTCTATCTGAGCTGCCAAAACTAAGGTATCCGAACCCTCTTTTTTAGCCATTTCTTCTATCTTTTCAATCCAAGGATTTCCGTTTTTGATGGCGTTTTCATCCACATTGCAGACATAAAGCACGGGCTTCTTGGTCAAGAGCTGAATTTCATCTATAATCGGCTGAGAAAACTCATCTACAGGGAATTCTCTGGCATTTCTACCGCTTTCTATAAATTCGCTCAGCTTTACCAATGTTTCATAAGCAAGCACATCTTCCCTCTTCCCAGATTTCACCTGTTTTTTCGCCTTTTCTATGGCTTTTCCAAGCGTTTCCAAATCCTTCAGTTGGAGTTCTATATCTATAATATCTTTGTCTCTGAGCGGATCTACGGAGCCTTCTACATGGACAATATTTCCATTCTCAAAGCAACGCAGCACATGGATAATGGCCTCACACTCTCTGATATTCGCCAAGAACTGATTGCCCAGCCCCTCGCCTTTGCTCGCTCCTTTTACCAGCCCTGCAATATCTACAATCTCTACCACAGCTGGCAGGACGCGTTCCGGTTTTACGATCTTCTCTAATTCAAAAAGCCTCGGGTCTGGCACAGAAACCGTTCCTACATTGGGCTCTATCGTGCAGAAAGGATAGTTTGCAGACTGAGCTTTGGCATTACTGAGACAATTAAACAAGGTTGATTTCCCTACATTGGGCAATCCTACAATTCCACATTTCATACTTTATTCTTTTTAGGCTTTTGTATAAACCGATTTTACTATTTTTTGAAGGCACAAAGATAACCATAAAAAAAGAAAAGCCTATATTTTTTTGAGTTTTTGTGCTATAATCTTCTTACTTTATGACTACTAAATGAATACCCCTTACCCCCTTCCGAACGGGTCGACACCCATTAAATTAGTACCTCTTGACCACTAAATCAGTACCCCCTGACCCCTTCCGAACGGGTCGATAACCATTAAGTTAGTACCCCTTGACCACTAAACTAATACCCCCTAACCACTTCCGAACGGGTCGATAACCACTAAGTCAGTACCCCTCGACCGCTAAACTAATACCCCCTGACCCGTTTGGAACAGGTCAGGGGGCATTCATTTGACATACTCTACGCTTTACAATTCTAAAGCTTTTTTCTCATTGTTTTCCATGAGCAGTTCTACTGGATTTTCTATGGCTTCTTTCACTGCTACCAAGAACCCTACGGACTCACGACCATCAATTATTCTATGGTCATAAGAAAGCGCCAGATACATCATCGGACGGATTTCCACCTGCCCATTGACAGCCACAGGGCGTTCTAAAATGTTATGCATTCCTAAAATTGCACTTTGTGGCGGATTGATAATCGGAGTAGAAAGCATAGAACCGAAAGTCCCGCCATTAGTAATGGTAAAAGTTCCGCCAGTCATCTCATCTACAGAAATATTTCCATCGCGAACTTTCGTAGCTAAATCTTTTATTTTTAACTCAATACCTTTAAAGGACAAAGTCTCTGCATCTCTGATAATCGGCACCATAAGTCCCTTTGGCCCAGAAACCGCCACAGAAATATCACAAAAATCATAATTGATTTTTTGGTCGCCATCTATCGCTGCATTCACATCTGGATAAAGTTTCAAAGCTCTGGTAACCGCCTTTGTAAAGAAAGACATAAAACCAAGACCTACGCCGTGTTTCTGTGTAAATTCTTCTTTATAAAGTTTTCTCAGCCTGAAAATTTCGCTCATATCCACCTCGTTGAAAGTAGTAAGCATAGCCGTTTCATTCTTCACAGAAACCAATCTAGCCGCCAGTTTTCTTCTTAAAACAGAAAGTTTCGTAACGGTCTGTTTGCGGTTTCCTTGTGCTCTTCCCATCGCTGCAACGGCTTTTATCGCATCTTCTTTGGTAATTTTTCCGCCCACTCCTGTTCCTGTAACTTTATCAGAATCAATGCTGTTCTCCTTTAAAATCACTTTTGCTAATGGAGAAGATGGATGAGATTCCTCTTTTTTAGGCTCTTGTGCAGGAGCAGCTACTGTTTGTGCTTCCGCTTTCATTTCCGAAGCAGGTTTTTCTGTTTTCACGGCTGACCCTTTTGCGGACATATCTATAAGGCAGACTACCTGCCCTACTTTTACTACATCTCCTTCCTCGGCTTTTAGGGTAATTACTCCTGACTGCTCGGCTGGGAGTTCTAGTGTCGCCTTATCAGAATCTACCTCTGCTATCGGCTGGTCTTTTTCTACAAAATCGCCATCTTTTACTAACCAAGATGAGATTTCTACTTCTGTGATGGATTCGCCTGGTGAAGGCACTTTCATTTCTAATATAGACATAGCTCTAAGTCTTTATTTTATGTTAATAAACTCTATTGTTTATCCTATTAAATTTTCCAAATCAAACACTCGCTGGATTACCTGTTTTTGGTTTTTATCAAAACCTTTGTGCGTTCCTGGAGCAGGCGTACCACTGGACACTGGCGCGATTACCTGAATATCTGTATTTCTCAAGTTTCTCAAAATATACGCCCAAGCCCCCATGTTTTCAGGCTCTTCCTGCACCCATACTATTTCTTTATTATGGGCATATCTGTTCATTATCGCTGTAAGAGTTTCCTTATCCAAAGGATACAGCTGTTCCAATCTTACCAATGCCACTCTTTGCTCGTTTAGCTCTTCTCTTTTCACTAAAAGTTCATAGTAGATTTTACCACTACATAGGACTACTCTCTCCACTTTTTCAGCATTTATCAGAGTATCATCTATCAGAGTTTGGAACTCTCCATTCGCCATTTCTTCAATGCTGGAAACCACTTTTGGATGTCTCAACAAGGATTTCGGAGTCATCACTACCAATGGTTTTCTGAACGGCAGTTTCATTTGTCTTCTAAGCAAATGGAAATAATTGGCCGGTGTGGTACAATTTGCCACAAAAATATTTTCATTAGCACAAAGCGTAAGGAATCTTTCCAATCTCGCGGAAGAGTGCTCTGCGCCCTGTCCTTCCATTCCGTGAGGAAGCAGCATCACAAGTCCGTTTTGGATTTTCCATTTTTCCTCTGCTGCCACCAAATATTGGTCTATGATAATCTGTGCTCCATTGACAAAATCCCCGAACTGCGCCTCCCAAATCGTAAGGGTTTTCGGAGAAGCTAGGGCATAGCCATAGTCAAAACCAAGAACACCATATTCAGAAAGATGGGAATTATAGATATCAAATCTGCTGTCAGAAACATTCTTTAAATAAATATATTCCTCCTCCGTGTCTTCCGTTTTCAAAACAGCATGACGGTGAGAAAAAGTCCCACGCTCCACATCCTCGCCCGAAATACGGATATTATAGCCCTCTTTCAGCAGGGAAGCATACGCTAGCAACTCTCCTAACGCCCAATCCAGCTCGTTGGTTTCCTGAACCATTTTCAGTCGCTGCTGGAAAAGACGAATAATTTTGGAGATGAATTTTTTATCGCTTGGAAGCACAAAAAGTTTCTGTGCTAATTCTTTTAATTCAGCTAAATCAAACTTGGTATCCACCTTTTCCAAGGCTTTTCCTACAGCTGATTTTGAGAAATCACGCCAATCTTCCTCCATGAAAATAGACATCTGATTGCGCTCTATTTCCTTCGCTGCCTCAAAATTTTCATCCAAAAGAAGCTTAAACTCCTGCTCCATTTCTGCGATGATTTCATCCGAAACGATGCCTTCCTGAAGCAATTTTCGTTTATAAATTTTCCTTGGGTTAGGATGATTTGCGATTATATCATATAGTTTAGGCTGGGTAAATCTTGGTTCATCCCCTTCGTTATGCCCATATTTTCGGTAACCTAAAAGGTCTATATATACATCTTTATGGAATTTGGCTCTATAATCCGCCGCAAAACGAATGGCATGCACCACAGCCTCCACATCATCAGCATTGATATGCATCACAGGAGAGTCCGTAACTTTCGCTATATCAGTACAATAAGTAGAAGAACGAGCATCGAGATAGTTCGTCGTAAAACCTACCTGATTATTGACCACGATATGCACCGTCCCGCCTGTTTTATAGCCGTCCAGTGTCATCATCTGAGCGATTTCATAGACAATTCCCTGCCCTGCAATGGCAGCATCTCCATGAATAACAATCGGTAAAACTTTGGTGTAATCTCCTTTGTATTGGTCTATTTTTGCTCTACAAATCCCTTGAACCAAAGCTCCCACGGTTTCCAAGTGAGATGGGTTAGGAACGAGATTGATTCTAACCTCCTCGCCAGAAGCCGTTGTCACTCTTTTAGATGCACCGAGATGGTATTTCACATCGCCAGAGAAAACATCTTCATCGAATTCCTTTCCTTCGAATTCAGAAAAAATTTCTTTATATGATTTTTGGAAAATATTACTCAGAACATTCAGCCTTCCACGGTGAGCCATTCCCAGAACTACCTCATCCACACCACGTTGTGAAGAATAGCTAATAAGCTGGTCTACTGCTGGGATAAGGGACTCGCCGCCTTCCAGAGAAAATCTTTTCTGCCCGACAAATTTGGTATGAAGAAAACGCTCAAAAGCTATGGCTTGGTTTAGTTTATGCAAAATCTGGCGTTTTTCTTCTACGGAAAGAATCGGATGATTTTCGTTTTCTGAAATCCATTTTCTGATGAAATTTTTTTCCTCCACATTTTTGATGTGAATATATTCCACCCCGATGGAGTCACAATATATCTGCTCTAAACGCTTGATAATTTCTTCCAAAGTAGCTGGAGCAGCCATTCCAACCTGTGTAGCACAGTCAAATTTCTTACCTAAATCTGCTTTTGTGAGACCGAAATTCTCAATATCAAGAGTCGGCGAATACTCTCTACGCTTCCTTACAGGATTAGTCTTGGTAAAGAGATGTCCTCTGGTACGATAAGCCTCAATGAGATTGATAACCTTAAATTCCGTGAGGATGTCCTCTGGCACGGCACCTGTATTTATGGCCGTCTGCACCACTTGAGGAACTTCCTGCACTGATTCTCCATAATTCTCTAATGCAAAATCAAAGCCCTGAAAAAACGACTTCCACGAAGGTTCTATACTATCAGGACTCTGAAGATATTGTTGATACATACTGTCTATCAACTCTATATGCGCTGTATTTAAAAATGAAAACCTGTCCATCTATTACTTAGTTTTTATTTAAAAACAGGAAAAGACAATTTTAGCAACACTTCTCTGCCCTCGCTGGGCGTTTCTACAAAGAGTTCTTCCAAAGTGCCGTTTCTAAGGGAGTCTTTTCTTATTTTATCTTTTAGTTTTGATATTGTTTTTATTCTTTGTTCATATTGTCCTTTGTAATACATGCTGTATTTTTTAGATTTATTCAGTTTTCTGAAAACAAAATTATTATCCATTATTTTCTCTTCCTTAGACAAAGGAATTCCGTAAAAATAAGAAATTTCTTTGTTTTTAAGATTTCCTTCTTCCATTAAAAGGACAGGCATGCCAAATTCATCTTCCCGCTTGGATAAATCTTTTGTCACAAAATTCATCAATTTATTATGATTTGTTACAATATTTTTAAATAATATCCCTTTTTGATTAACAGCCGTTACATTCAATCCCAATAGCAGGCGCTCTCCCTGTTCTTCTATCATTATGCTGTCGTATTTTATTTCACTGAGCATAATCTCTTTATACACTTTCCCTGCGAGAAGATTTTCCAGATTTTTGAGGCTTAAATTAACTCTTTCTGTGATATTATCTTCCGCATTTAAACTCTTATAGCGCATCATAAGAGGGATTTCTGGTGTTTCTACCGACCAGACAAGTTTTGTTTTGTCTCCTTTTGGGATAAATTTTATATTCATCTTGTAAGGAAGCGTGTCATCCGCCCAATAAAAGTGATATTTTATCGTAGAATTGGGATTTACATAGCGGATAAATATCTCTCCATAATCGTTTTTCTGCTTGGTATTTCTAAAACTCATCGCACTCCCCTCCCCTACATAAGGCTGAAAATATTGGTAATTATATTTTTTCTCCAATAAAAACTGATTCCACCTCGTAAAATTCTGAAAATTTTCAAACTGAGGAAATATTCTTTCCACAGGATAGCCAATTTCCCTTTCCATCACAAATTTCTGATTTTTATCCAGAGAATTCATAAACCACACATAACCAGACACTAACAAGACTAATAAAAATAAAATAATCCTAAACCAGCGCACTACAAAATATTTTAAGCAAATATATAATATTTCCGCATTTTTACCGAACAATTTGTGCATATAAATTCACTCTTCCATTCTTTATTAAAGCCATAAAAGAAAAAAATAAAATTTTCTTACCTTTGTCTCATGCAAAAAATCTTAATAGTAGAAGACGAAAAAAGTATCTCTAACATCTTGGAAAACATACTTTCAGACGAGATACAAGGCTCTGAAATCACCATCGCTGAAAATGGTCTGGATGCCTATAAATTGATAGAAAAAAATGACTTTGACCTGATTATTTCAGACATTAAAATGCCTAAATTATCAGGGAACGAACTCCTCACCCAAAGTCTTTCAATAAAGCCTGAAAGCGTTTTTCTAATGATTTCTGGACATGCGGATATAGAAACTGCTGTTACCTGCCTGAAAAACGGAGCGTACGATTTCATCTCCAAGCCTATTGATATCAACAGGCTGATTACGAGCGTGAAAAATGCCTTGGAAAAGAAGCATTTACAAAATACTAAAAATTCGCTCATCAAAGAAAACACCCAGCTGAAAAAGAAAGTCAGCAAAAAATACCAAATGATTGGCGAATCTCCTGCTCTGAAAAACATTCAGAACATGATAGAAAAAGTAGCTCCTTCCGATGCCAGAGTCCTAATCACAGGCTCCAATGGTTCTGGGAAAGAGCTGGTTGCACACGCCATCCATTCCCTCAGCGAACGCAGCAAAAACCCTATCGTAGAGGTAAACTGCGCCGCTATCCCCTCGGAACTTATTGAAAGTGAACTCTTTGGACATGTAAAAGGTTCTTTCACAGGAGCTATCAAGGACAAACAAGGGAAATTCGAACAAGCCAATGGCGGCACTCTTTTCTTGGATGAAATCGGTGATATGAGCCTCGTTGCCCAAGCCAAAGTCCTTCGTGCTTTGCAGGAAAATAAAGTTTCGCCTGTGGGAAGCGACAAGGAAATAAAAGTAGATGTGCGTGTGCTGGCAGCGACCAACAAAGATTTGAAAAAAGAAATAGAAGCAGGAAAATTCCGTGAAGACCTCTATCACAGGCTTTCCGTGATAGAAATCCATGTTCCCTCTCTGGATGAAAGAAAGGACGATATTCCTATTTTAGTGAAACATTTCGCGAAGCTCATCTCTGAGGAGCAGGGAACTTCGGTAAAAGAATTTGACGACAAAGCCATAAAGACCCTCCAAAATTTCTCATGGACAGGAAATATCCGAGAACTTAGAAATGTAGTAGAAAGGCTGATTATATTAGGTTCAAACCCTGTAACAGCAGAAGATGTAACCAATTTTGTAAGAAAATAATTTTATGCTTTTATCGCTTAATCTTAAATATACCCGAGAATGCTTTAAACTCGCTCTCCCTGTGATGCTTACACAGCTGGGGCAGGTTTCCGTGAATTTGTTTGACAATATGATGGTAGGAAATATGCTGGGCGCCAACGCACTGGCTTCCACTGCATTAGCAAACTCAGTTTTTATTTCTATTTTTATTTTTGGAGTGGGTTTTTCATTTGCCATTCCACCATTAGTCTCTGAGGCTCAGGCTCAGAAAGACCACGACAGAATCAATAGTGTTTTTCGTCACGGAGCAGTGATAAATACCATCATCGGAACGATTTTGACTATTATTCTATTAGCCATAGCGCCATTATTACACTACGCCAAACAGCCAGAGGAAATCATTCCTGATGCTATTTTATACCTTTCTATCATTTCGCTGAGTGTGATTCCGATAATGAAATTTCAGACTCTGAGAGAGGTTTCCGAAGGACTGTCTTATACTATCGGCGTAACGATAGCCACTGTTTCTGCGAACCTCATCAATGTAATTCTGAATTATGTTTTCATGAAAGGACTTTTCGGACTGGAACCGATGGGCGTAGCTGGAGCAGCCTATGCTACACTGATTGCAAGGGTTTTCTCCGTTATTTTCTTATACATCGTGATGAAAAGAAATTCCATCACAAGAAGATACATTAACGAACTGAGTTTCAAGGTTTCTCTTTTCAAAAAGGAAATGTTCCAAACTCTGCTGAAATTAGGTCTTCCTACGGCTATGCAGTTGTTTTTTGAGGTGACGGCCTTTGCTTTGGCGGCCTTTATCTGCGGTATGGTAAGTACCACGGACATCGCTGCCCACCAAGTTACCATAAGTATGGCTTCCTTTACCTTTAATCTTTGTGCTGGTTTTGGGGTTGCTTCTACGATTATGATTGGGAAAAAACGAGGAGAAAAAGATTTCGTAGCCGTGAGAGAAATCGGCATTAACAACATGAAAATAGTTTTCTTATTCATGCTTATAAGCTGTCTGACCTTTACCATTGGTAAAAATGTCCTGCCTACATTTTTTACAAAGGAACACGAAACAGCCGTGATTGCTCTGGCTTCTCAGCTGCTGGTTCTCGCTTCGCTTTTCCAGCTTTCGGATGGATTACAGCTGGTTTCTTTGGCGTGCCTGCGTGGATTACAAGATGTAAAAATACCGAGTGTCATTACATTCATCGCCTACTGGGTGGTAACACTTCCGTTAGGATTTTTCCTCTGCATAAC
>CAUQHD010000023.1:0-14744 GCA_963517805.1 uncultured Flavobacteriaceae bacterium
GCGGAAGACTTTGATAATGTGGGACTTCTCTGCGGAAATCCAGAGCGGGAAATCACAGGCGTTTTAATCTGCCACGATGCCTTGGAAAGCGTTGTAGAGGAAGCTGTACAGAAAAATGCAAATGTGATTTTAACCTTTCATCCGATTATTTTTTCAGGATTAAAATCCATCACTGGCAAAAATTATGTAGAAAAAGCTGTCCTGAAAGCGATAGAAAACAAAATCGCCATCATCGCCCTTCATACGGCATTAGACAACCACTATTTCGGTGTGAATCACAGAATTTGCAGAGAATTAGGTTTAGACCAGCTCAAAATTTTAATTCCAAAAAAAGAAAATCTTTTACAGCTAATCACTTATGTCCCTGTGGATTATGCCGAACAGGTCAAAAAGGCTCTGTTTGAGGCTGGTGCGGGAAACATTGGTTTTTATGATGAATGCAGTTTCAGCATCGGTGGCGAGGGAACTTTCCGCCCGATAGACGGTTCTAATCCATTTTTGGGCAAAAAAGGAACGACTGAAAAAGTCAATGAAATTCAGCTTTCTGTGATTTTTGAAAAATTCAAAAAAAATCAGATTATTTCCGCTATGAAATTCGCTCATCCTTACGAGGAAGTTGCTTACCAAATCTATGCAATAGAAAACGAAAACCAATATTCTGGCTTGGGAATGTTTGGCGAATTGTCCGAGGAAATGGAGGAAAAAGAATTCCTGAATTTCGTGAAAGAAAAATTTGATTTAAAAATCATCCGCCACAGCGGTTTTATTGGTAAAAAGATAAAAAAAGTTGCTGTTTTAGGCGGCAGCGGAGCCAGCGGAATCAAAAACGCTCTGCAAAACCAATGCGATGCCTACCTGACCGCAGATATGAAATATCACGATTTTTTCACAGCTGAAAATAGAATTTTGCTGTGTGATATCGGGCATTTTGAGTCGGAGCAATTTGTAGTTCAACAATTATATGAAATTTTATCAGAAAAATTCACTACATTTGCAGTTTCAAAATCAAGCATTAATACCAACCCTGTAAATTATTTCTTATAAGTTATGGCTAAGAAAAATATAGAAATCTCTGTTGAAGAAAAACTAAGAACCCTTTATGACCTGCAATATATTGATTCTAGGTTAGATGAAATCCGCAGTACCAGAGGCGAACTGCCGATAGAAGTGGAGGATTTGCAGAATGAAATAGAAGGATTGAATAAAAGGCTGTCTAAAATAGAAACGGAAATCAGCGAATTGCATGGAGAAATCAACAACAAGAAAGAGGCAGCCAACCATTCGCAGACATTGATAGATAAATACAAAGCACAGCAGGATAATGTAAGAAACAACAAGGAATTTGAAGCATTATCAAAAGAAATTGAATTTCAAGAATTAGAAATACAATTGGCTCAGAAGAGAATAAGAGAATTTGAAGCAAAAATTTCTCATAAAAACGAAGTTCTGAACGAAAATAAAGCAGAATTAGAAGAATTAGAATCTCATTTGAACTTTAAGAAATCTGAGCTTGATGGGCTTATAGCAGAAACTCAAAAAGAGGAAGAATTTTTAGTGAAAAAATCTGAAGAATTCGCAGCTCTAATCGATGAAAGACTGCTTTCTTCTTACAGAAGAATCAGAAATAACTCTGCTAATGGACTTGCTGTGGTAGGTATAGAAAGAGGCGCACCGAAAGGGTCTTACTTCACGATTCCTGCACAGAAATTAGTAGAAATTGCACAGAGAAAGAAAATCATCATCGATGAACATAGTGGAAAAATCCTAGTAGATGATGAACTCGTAAACGAGGAAAATGCTAAAATGGAAGAAATCATCAGATTCTAAATAAAAAACCGAGAAAAATTCTCGGTTTTTTATTTTTTTAACTTACCAAAAGACTGCAACCTCTGATATCAGAATGGTCTATTCTTCCCAAAACTTGAAATTTCCCTTTGTGGATTTTCCCTAAATCTTGTGTCGCAATAAAACTACACGAATGTTTATTCGCCAAGTCTATAATATTGATAGCTCCCGTCCTGCCCTCTTCCATGTAGGAAAACGGGTCTTCTGTATTACGAACCAAAATACGCATCCACGCTGGACACAGATATTCATTATTCCCAAGAGAATACGCCTGCGAAAGGAGTTCCGTCATGGAATATTCGGAGTAGATTTTTTCGGTTTGGAAGCTGGTTTTCAATATTTCCAAAAGCTCATCTTTGGTCATTTCTTCTTTTCTACCTTTCATTCCGCCCGTTTCTATGATAATCAAGTCTGGATTTTTAGCCAAATCAAAACCTTCGTTTTCCTTACAAAAATCTGCAAAATCCAACAACGCAAAACTAACCCCAAAGAGTATGATTTTCTTATTATTCAGCTTTTTGAGAAGGTCAAGAAGCTCTCTATGATTATACAAGAAATAGCCGTTTTCCTGATGTCCAGATTTTTTCATCAAGAAATCCACCATATAGATTAGCGATGAATTTTGGCGTTCCAAATAACTTGGCAGCAGCCCTAAAAACACGAAGTCTTCTGGTTTTCCGATGAACTGCTCAAAACTTTTGTAAATGCTCTCTTCATACAAGCCGAAATCTGCTATCCAATGCTTGGAAAGCGTCTGAATATTAGTCGTTCCAGATGATTGGAAATAGTTTCCCTTGTTTTTATTTTTATCTAAAATAGTGTGGTTTTTGAACATTTCTATCGGAAGAAAAGGAATCTCAGAAATCTGAGTAATTTGGTCTGGATTGATATTTAAGAAATCAACAAATTTTCTATAAACCTCCACATTTTCATACTGATAGCGAAAAGTTTCCAAACATTTTTCCCTAAAATCCTGCTCCGTTTTTATATCAAAAATTCCTTTCATTTGTCCATTTATTTATATTCCAGCAAGTCAAATTTCTGCCCATCAAAAACACCATAAGTGAAATAAGAAATCCAGTCACCAAGGTTGATGTAGAGCGAACCTGTTTTATCCAAATCCAAAACCATCGGCAGGTGGCGATGCCCAAAAACAAAATAATCTATTTTTTCTGTTTTCAGTTTTTCTTTTGCGTAAAGAATCAGAAATTCCTTGTCTTCGCCTAAAAACTGTTTGTCTTCCTCTCCTGAAATCAGTTTATTTTTCGTGGAAAGATATATCGCCAGCCTCATCGCGATATCTGGGTGAAGCCACTTGAAAAGCCAGCGAGAGACAGGATTGGTAAAAACTTTTTTCATTCTCTTGTATCCCTTATCCCCTGGGCCTAAACCATCTCCATGAGCGAGGAGGAATTTTTTCCCATTAATCTCAAAATATTGTTTCTCAAAAAAAACAGGAATTCCCAGCTCTTTTTGGAAATAATCTTTCATCCACAAATCATGGTTTCCCACGAAAAAATAAATATCTATTCCGCTGTCTTTCAGTTCAGCGATTTTCCCTAAAACACGCACAAAACCTTTGGGAACTACATAGTCCCACTCGTGCCAAAAATCAAATAAATCTCCCATCAGGAACAGCACCTGACAGTCATGTTTTATCTCATCCAGCCACTTCACGAAACGCTCCTCACGAGGTTTGCTCTCGGCAGGCGTAGGCGCCCCGAAATGCTGGTCTGATGCGAAATAAATTTTCTTATAATTTTCTAAATTTATCTTTAGCATGATGTGTTTTCTTTTCTATTCTAAAAACTCAAATTCATGGAACAGCCCTGCCCCAAATCTTCCATCAGCATTCTTATAACCTACAATAACTCCTTGTACACATTCCTCTATTTGTATAACTACTACATATTCAGAACCTTCATCACTATGCCATTTAGCAAGTTTGGGTAGTTCCATGTCATATGCTTTATGAAATTCTACATCAGTGTTTTCAATCACAAAAACTGCATTTTCATTTCTCACATCCTCTTCTTTGGCTATTCTACCTGTAACACATGGAGTAGCTTTCCAATTTGGGAAAAGTTTTTCAGCTTCTTGTTTTGTATTCATTTTGTTTAATTATTCATTATCCTCCGCAAACCATTCTCCATAGGAATTTTCGGTTTCGTGGAGTTTTAAATATACTAACTGCACTTGGCTCGGCAGTCTTTTTTTGATTTTATCAGCGATTTCGTAGAGCATATTTTCGCAAGTAGGCTGATAATCACAGTAGATGACTTTATGCCCTTTCTGCTCCAATTCTTTCCCTAAATCCTTATGAGGAGAGAGCGCATTCACCATCAGTCCGTGGTCCCATTCATCTACGATCTCTTCTTTCACAATGGCTTTGAGGTCGCCAAAGTCAAGCACCATTCCGTTCTTTTCGTTGTTAATATCATCTATCGGTTTTCCCTTTATCGTTACAAAAAGTTTGTAGGAATGCCCGTGTATATTCTTGCATTTTCCATCATATCCGTAGAGAATATGAGCAGTCTCAAAAGTAAAAATTTTAGTTACCCTAATCATAGGGCAAAGATAGTGATTTTTAATGTTATGGGAAATTCTGCGCTGCCTGTCTTTTTGGTCTGGCTTTGCGGGGGAGGCGTGTTTTTATCTGGGGTAAAGGATAAATCAGATGGTTGGATTTAATTTTATTCAAAGAAAAGTAAAATTCATTGTGAAGTTTTCAATAAAATACCTTGTGTATTGAATACAACATCTATGGTAAGTCTTGCAATAGATGTTGCATTCAAAAGTACATCTTGTGCAGGTCTTGCAAGACATCGTGTAAGAGCTGCAAGACCTCTTGCAAAGAATTTCCTATCTTGTGCAGGGTTTCCCCTTGATGGTTTTTCAAAAAAAACATGTCTTGTATTGAATGTAAGATGTGTTGCAAATCTTTTCCTTGATGAAAATTTAATAAACCACATGATTTTTTAAATAAAATACATTTGGCGAGTTTTCCCTAATGAAGTTTTGTTCTTCCCTCAGCTCGGATGGAATAAAAAAGATTATAGAAATTTTTGTTAAAAAATAGATAATTATGTGCATTAGACCAATCTAAATTTATATATTTGTCGAATTAAAATTAGCAAGAAAAGATGGGAATGTTCAATGTATTTACACAAGAAATCGCAATAGACTTAGGGACTGCCAATACCCTGATCATCCATAATAACAAAATAGTAGTAGACCAGCCGTCTATAGTGGCTATAGAGCGTTCTACGGACAAAGTAATCGCCGTAGGGGACAAGGCAAAACACATGCAGGGGAAGACGCATGAGGACATAAAAACCGTGCGCCCTTTGAAAGATGGCGTGATTGCCGACTTCCAAGCATCGGAACATATGATAAAGGAGTTTATAAAGCAGATTCCTGGGATTAAAGGAAAGGTTTTCCAGCCTGCGCTGAGAATTGTAGTCTGCATTCCGTCTGGCATCACAGAAGTGGAGCGTAGAGCGGTGAAAGACTCTTTGCAGAAAGTTCACGCCAAAGAAGTGAGACTTATCTACGAACCTATGGCAGCTGCAATAGGTGTGGGGATAGATGTCCAAAAGCCAGAAGGAAATATGATTATTGATATAGGCGGGGGAACTACAGAGATTGCTGTGGTTGCACTTGGCGGGATTGTCTGCGATAAATCGGTAAAGATTGCAGGAGACCAATTTACAGATGATATAGCGTATTATTTGAGAACTCATCATAATCTTTATGTAGGTGATAAAACCGCAGAAAGAATAAAAATAGAAGTAGGTTCTGCCATAGAAGAACTGGATATAGAAGTAGATGATGTTCCTGTGCAAGGGCGTGATTTGATTACAGGAAAGCCAAAGGAAGTAATGATTGGTTATAAAGAAATCGCTCATGCTCTTAATAACTCTATTTCCAGAATAGAAGATTCTGTAATGGAAACTCTTTCTATGACTCCGCCAGAACTGGCAGCGGATATCTATAAAACGGGAATCTATCTTGCAGGTGGTGGTGCCATGCTCAGAGGTCTGAGTGACAGAATTCATAAAAAAACAGGACTTCCTGTATTCGTGGCAGAAGACCCTCTAAAAGCGGTGGTAAGAGGAACAGGAATAGCACTGAAAAATATAGATAAATTTAATTTCTTGATTAAATAAATCCCGAACGCAGAATGTCTTTCTTGTTAAGATTTCTTTCAAAGAATGGTTTTGTAACTTTTTTTGTCTTTTTGGAACTCATTGCAGTGGTTCTTGTTTTTACAAAGAACTCTATGCAGCATTCTTTTATTGCGGCACAGGCTTCGGCGTTTAATTCTTGGGTTTCAGGATACATAGATGAAGGAACAAATTATCTAAAACTAAAACAAGTAAATGAAGACCTAGTCACACAAAATAAAAAACTGATGGAACAGCTCTATGGAACAGATTCTATGGCTGTTGCTAAGGTTTCAGTAGTGAAAGATACACTTAATGCAGGGCAGGTTTATACAATTATAGATGCAGAAATAGTTCAGAACAGCATCAATAGAAATAATAATTATTTCACCATCAACAGAGGAAGAAAACAAGGAGTAGAACCCAAAATGGGCGTGATTGCACCTCAGGGAATTGCAGGAATTGTTATTAATACAACGGACAATTATGCCTTGGTACAATCTGTATTAAGCACAAATAATATTAAAGTAAATGCTGCGCTTAAAAAGTCCGAATATTTTGGAACTCTCTCTTGGGAAGGCGGAGATGCAAGAGTGATGAAACTGTCTGATATTCCAAAATATGTTCCTATAAAAGTAGGCGATACAGTAGTTACAGACGGAAAATCTTCTATTTTCCCAAAAGGCGTGATGATAGGGCGTGTGGCAGGCTATGAAGTAGATACCAAAACAGGCTATTGGGATATATCAGTGGAGCTGAGCCAGAAAATGGGGCAGCTGCAAAAGGTCTTCATCGTTAAAAACTTGAAGAAAATAGAATTGGAGGAAATACAAGAGGTTTTAGAAACAGCAGAAAAAGAAAATGATTAGCAGGAATATAATAACAGATATTTTATTCATTGTAATACTAGTGGTGTTACAAATTTTTTTGTTGAATAGAATTATCCTCTTTGGAAAATACAGCCCAGTGGTATTTCCTGTGTATGTGATGTTTTATCCTTTTTATCGGAACAAGTTTCAGTTCTTGGGAATGAGTTTCCTACTGGGGCTAGGGATAGATATGTTTTTAGGAACATGGGGCATCAATGCCTTTGCGACTACTTTTATAGCATTTATACGAACTTTACTTTTTCGGACTTCTACTGAGTCTGAGCTGGATGTTTTCTCGTTTCAGTCGTTGCAGTGGCATCAGTTTTTGGGATTTATTTTCCTTAACCTGCTGATACACCAATTCTTGGCTCAGAGCATAGAGTATTTCAAATTCAGTCGTATTTTGGATATGCTTTTGAATGTGCTCATTACCACGGCTATATCTTTTGTGTTTATTTTATTTTATGTTTTAATGTTTAAGATTAAACAGAAAGTTTGAAACCTTATTTTAAAATACTCATTTCTTTAGTTGTTATTGCTGCAATTTTTGTGGCAAGATTGGCTTATTTACAGCTTCTTACCGACAGGTATGCCCTTAATGCCGCAAATACTTCTATTAAAATAGAATATATTATTCCGCAGCGTGGGACTATTTTTGACCGAAATTCTAAAATATTAGTAAGCAATCAGCCTGCCTTTGAGATTTCTTATACCAAAGCTCTTATGAAACCTGATTTTGATACGCTTGGGTTTTGTAACTTGCTGAAAATAACACGAGAAGACTTTAATAAAAGAATAAAAGAAGTAGAGGCGGATAAGTATTTTTCTAAATTTAATCCTATTACTTTTGTTAAAGATTTAAGCAGGGAAGATGTGGCGAGGATTCAGGAAATTATCTTTAAATATCCAGCTTTTTCTATTGTTTCCAGACCGCAGAGGAAGTATGAAATTTCTACTTCGGGTAATCTTTTAGGATATACCAATCAGGTTAATGAAGCCTATATTAAAAGAGATTCGCTCTATTATTTCCCTGGAGATATAGCGGGGATGAGCGGTATAGAAAAAGCCTATGAGAAGGAACTCCGCGGAGAAAAAGGGATGAAATACATCCAAAAAGACATCAAACTTCGTAGTATAGGGTCTTATAAGAATGGCGAATTGGATAAAGAAGTGGTTTCGGGTAAAGATTTAACGCTTACTATTGACTACGATTTGCAGAAGATTGCCGAAGAGATGCTCGTGAATAAAAGAGGAGCAATAGTAGCCTTAGACCCTAGAAATGGAGAGATACTCGCTATGGCGACAGGCCCAGATATAGACCCTAATCTTTTCACAGGTCCAGAAAAGGTCAAAAATATTTACAGACTTCAGGTGGATAGTATGAATAAACCTATGTTTGACAGGTCTATTCAGGCTGCCTATCCGCCAGGTTCTACCTTTAAACTCGTAACGGCTTTGGCAGGAATGCAGATGGGAGTGATGACGGCAAATACCGTTTTTCCATGTGGTGGCGGTTTTAATGTTTCGGGGGTAAGAATCAAAGGCCATGGCGGAGCGCATCCATTGATTCCATCACTTCAGGTTTCCAGTAACTGTTATTTCTCATATGCTTACTTGGCAATACTTAACAAATATAAAGGCAATCCAAGCAAAAGTATAGATGAATGGGCAAAAATCATGCATAGTTTCGGAATGGGACAGTATATGAATAATGACTTGGCGGTAGGAGCAAAAGGACTAATACCCGATGGTAAATTCTATGAAAAACGCTACGGAAAAAATTGGAAACCTATGCAGGCTGTCTTTAATGGAATGGGACAGGGAGAAATCTTGCTTACACCGCTTCAGATAGCCAATTTTACGGCTGCCATAGCCAATAGAGGCTGGTATTATACTCCGCATATCGTAAAAGCAATTGATGGAAAGCCTAATCCAGACAAGAGATTCAAAGAAAAAAAACATACTTTGGTAGATCCTAAGCACTTTGATGCAGTGATAAAAGGAATGGAGGCCGTAGTTCTAAGCGGAACGGGGCGTGGGCTTAGGAGTAAAGATTTTACCCAATTGGCTAAAACAGGAACAGCAGAGGTGCCTCAGGGGCGGGATAATTCTATCTACACCATGATTGCTCCAGCAGAAAATCCTAAAATAGTAGTAGCGGCTGTGATGGAACATGCTGGCTTCGGGGCTACATGGGCAGGGCCTGCTTGCACTATTATTGCCGAAAAATATCTTTTAGGAGAGATTAAAAGAGAACATCTTTATAAAAAAATGGTAAATTCCAGTTTTATGGGAGAATACAAAAGGCAGTGGAATGTCTATCTAAAGCGTATCGGTAAATATGAAGAACCGAAGAAGGACAGCATACAGATTAAAAAACTTCAAGACAGCTTGAAAGTCTTGAATGAGACTAACAGGAATAATAACACAAAAAGAAAATAACCAAATGAAGGGGCTGACAGGATTAGACAAGATAGGTTTTTGGATATATGTGCTTATAGTTTCTTTTGGAATAGCCAACATATACAGCGTAGATGCCGATAGCGGTATCAAACAGGCTGTTTGGTTTGGGATATCATTGGTGGTTATGTCGGCAATTCTTTTTATGAACGGCAGTATATTCCAGAGTCTGGCACCTATTTCTTATATTTTGGGAGTGGTGCTTTTGCTGGGGCTTTTTCCCTTTGGAAAAGAGGTAAATGGGCAGAAAAACTGGTATGTTTTTGGACCGATAAGCCTTCAGCCCGTGGAATTTGTGAAAATAGGCATTTCGCTTATGCTGGCTTCTTATGTAGGAAATGCTGATTTTAATATAAAAGAAAGAAAATCGCTGCTGTTTTCCCTTGGGCTTTTAGCGGTTCCTGGGGCTTTGGTGCTGCTTCAGCCGGATGTAGGTTCGCTCATGGTTTTTATGGCGTTCTTTATTGCTCTCTACCGAGAGGGACTTAGTGGCTGGCTCTTTGTAGCAGGGTTTCTTGTGGTGGGGATTTTCTTAGTCTCTTTGGTGGTTAGTCCAGTTTATGTTGTTGGTGCATGTGTAGGGCTGGCTGTATTGGTAGTTTATTTTACCAGAAAAAGTTGGAATATAGCCAGTATGGCAGTTCTGACAGTAGTTTTAGCATTGATTTCAGGGCTTAGTTTTGGTGCTCCCAAAGTAATGGAAAAACTCCCTAAACACCAGAGAGAAAGGATAGAAGTTCTCTTTAAAGGAGAAAAAGCATTTAGAAAAACAGCAGGATATAATCTACTTTATTCTAAAACAGCAATAGGCTCAGGCGGACTTCTCGGTAAAGGATATCAGGAAGGTTCTGTCACACAAGGGCATTTCGTGCCAGAGCAACGGACAGATTATATATTCTGTACGGTAGGCGAGGAATGGGGCTTTGTAGGAAGTACCATATTGGTGCTTTTTTATGCAATCTATATTGGAAGGATATATTTTCTTGCCGAACGACAGAAAAACACCTTTGGCAGGGTCTTTGGCTACTGCTTTGCTTCGATATTGCTGATGCATTTTTCCATCAATATAGGCATGGTTATGGGGCTTTTCCCTACGGTGGGTATTCCCTTGCCGTATTTTAGCTATGGGGGAAGCTCTCTGCTGGCATTTTCTATCATGACAGGCATTTTCTTTAAGCTAAACAGCCAAGATAAAGAGAGTTTTATATAACTCCCGAAAAATATTTTTTTGTGTATTTAATTATTACTCTTGTCATAGGAAAGATAGTTAATTTAGAATTAATTTTTCTCATATTATTTTAATTTGTTACTAAAGTCTCTAGCATTCGTGCTGGAGGCTTTTTTTATTCATTCTAAATAAGTCAATTGAAAAATAATTAAAATTTGTTTAATTTGCGCTGATTTTTTAAATCAGGAAGAAACCACCAGCCAACTAGAAGCCCACGAAATGCGCTGGCTGGAATTACAAGAAATTTTAGAGTAATATTCCTTTTATATAAAGACAAATAAAATCCCGCTTGCTAAACAGCAGCGGGATTTTTGTATTTAAAAATGGAATGGATTATTTCCCTCCGTCCATTTTCTTTTTCAATTCTGCAAGAGCATCAATATCTCCAAGAGTTGTTTTTTCTTCACTTGAAGAAGCCTTAGCTGCAGCTTCTTTTACATTTTTCTTTTCTTCATCTCTGAAAAGACCTGTGTGAGAAACTACTACTCTCTTGAATTCTTTGTTGAACTCAATTACTTTAAACTGAGCTTCTTCTCCTTTCTTGATTTTAGAACCATCTTCTTTTTCTAACAATCTTGAAGGGCAGAATGCTTCTACTTCTGCATCTTCGAACTGAACTTGAGCTCCTTTATCGAAAACATCTACTGCAGTTCCTATATGTACAGTTCCTTCAGCGTATTTAGATTCGTATTTATCCCAAGGGTTTTCAGTCAATTGTTTGTGTCCAAGAGAAAGTCTTCTAGCTTCTGTATCAAGTTCTAGAACTACTACATCTAGTTTGTCACCTACAGCGCAGAACTCAGATGGATGCTTGATTTTCTTAGTCCAAGAAAGGTCAGAGATGTAGATAAGTCCATCTATTCCTTCTTCTAATTCTACAAACACACCGAAGTTAGTAAAGTTTCTAACAGTTCCTTTGTGCTTAGAACCTACTGGATATTTAGACTGGATGTCAGCCCATGGATCTGGAGTCAATTGCTTGATACCCAATGAAATTTTTCTTTCATCTTTATCCAAAGTAAGAACTACCGCTTCTACCTCATCACCGATTTTCACGAAATCTCCTGCACTTCTAAGGTGAGTAGACCAAGACATTTCAGAAACATGGATAAGTCCTTCTACACCTGGAGCGATTTCCACGAATGCACCGTAGTCAGCAAGAACTACTACTTTTCCTTTTACTTTGTCTCCTACTTTTAGGTCAGCAGAAAGAGCTTCCCACGGATGTGGTTCTAGCTGTTTCATACCAAGCTGAATTCTTGTTTTCTCATCATCGAAATCAAGGATTACTACTTTTACAGTTTGTCCTTCAGAAAGGAATTCTGATGGGTGGTTTACTCTTGACCAAGAAAGGTCTGTGATGTGGATAAGTCCATCTACACCACCAAGGTCGATGAATACTCCGTAAGAAGTAATGTTTTTAACAGTTCCTTCTAGAACTTGTCCTTTCTCTAATTGAGAAATAATTTCTTTTTTCTGTCCTTCAATATCAGCCTCGATAAGAGCTTTGTGAGAAACTACCACATTTTTGAACTCTGGGTTGATTTTCACTACTTTGAACTCCATCGTTTTTCCTACAAATTGGTCGTAGTCTTTGATAGGCTTCACATCGATCTGAGAACCTGGTAAGAATGCTTCGATACCGAAAACATCTACGATCATACCACCTTTTGTTCTAGACTTCACGAAACCATTTACGATTTCACCAGACTGGTGGTATTCATTTACTTTATCCCAAGCTTTCAGCGTTCTTGCTTTTTTGTGAGAAAGCTGAAGCTGACCTGTTTTGTCTTCTCTTCTGTCTACCATTACTTCCACTTCATCACCTACTTTTAGGCCAGGGTTGTAACGGAATTCGTTGAGAGAAATTACTCCCTCAGACTTGAAGTTGATGTCTACAATCGCTTCTTTGTCTGTAAGTCTTACCACTTTCCCGATGATCACATCAGATTCGGAAAGGTCGTTCAAAGAACCTTTGTAGATTTCTTCTAATTCATTTTTTTCTTTTCTGTCCTCAGCGTTAAGACCAGACTCGAAAGAATCCCAGTCAAACTGCTCTGGAGCCACATTTTGGTTCATAAGAACCTCTTCTTGTTTTGACATAAAAATATCACCTTGTATTCCTTCTTTCTCAGTATTGGCGGTGTGTGGGACTGAAAAATCAGGAAGAAGTTAGGTATTAAATTTCTTTGTTTTCGCCAAAATTTCCCACAAAAACGCTGCAAAGATAATCTTTTTTTTGAATTAAAGCTTTAATAATCAAAGTTTTTCTTTTTTATTTAAATCCATTTTCAAAAAAATTATTTTTTCTTGGTTTTTAGAATTTAAATTATTGAAAAAATATTGTAAAAAATTTTTAAATTTGTACAAATAATTTTTTTAAAAAAATAATATTATGAAAGCAAAAAAATTCATCACTGCGGGTATTTTAGCAGCATCGCTACTGGGGTTACAATCTTGTAACAAAGCAAAAGAAGCTGTAAATGCAGCAAAGGAAGCAGCAAATGAAGCTTCAGGAAAAGAAAAAGTTGATTACAAACTATTTTCTGATCCAGCACAAACTAAAAAATGGTATGATGCCGTAGTAGAAAAACTTGGCGAAAATGCAAAAATAACTGATGAAGTAAGATTTCTGGTTACCAAAAATTCTGATAAAGTGGTTAAAACAGATGATGATTCGGATGACCTCAGTCTTTCTATTGTTTACCAAGACAATGTAGACAAGAGAAGAGTTCAGCAAATCAATTATAGCTCTAGTTTTGGATGGAGAGAACCACAGACTATGGAAATCGATGTAATTGGTGGTAATCCAGAGGATTTCCGTTTAGAAGATGAGTTATTTGACTTCAAAAATGAAATAACACTTGAAACCTTACAGAAAGTAATAGATGATGCTTGGAAGAAATACAAAGATGATGAGAAGTTTGAATACCAATATGTTTATACCATTGTAATTAAAAAGAACTTGATAGATGTTTCTGTAAAAGGAAAACTGAAATCCAATGGACAAGAAAAATTTGGTTACTACAAAACAGATTTCAAAGGAAATCCTGTAAAATAAAAATCAATAGCAAGAAACCGCAGAGCCTTCTGCGGTTTTTTTATTTAAAATCAGTTAAATTTTTTTTATTCAGAAAAAACTTTACGAACTTTGTACCATGGAAATGAGTGCTGTACCAATTCCCATTGTGGAAATTCCCATAGAAAAGGAACTTCGGCTTTTTGTAAAGCGGGAAGACCTTACCGATCCAGAGATTTCGGGAAATAAATATTGGAAAATGTTTTACAATGTTAAAAACTACCTTTCCCAGCGAGTGGAAAATCCCATGCTGATAACTTTCGGCGGGGCTTATTCCAATCATATCGCAGCGGCAGCTGCCGTAGGAGAGAAGTTTGGAATCCGAAGCATGGGGGTTATCCGTGGCAATGAACTTGAAGGAGAGTGGCAGGACAATCCCACGCTATCCTCTGCCAATAGAAAAGGTATGGAGTTTTTCTTTGTTTCGCGCGAGGAATACCGCGATAAAGGGAAAATCAGCGAAGATTTACAGAAACACTATCCTCAGGCTCTCATTGTCCCAGAAGGCGGAACCAATGAACTCGCCGTGAAAGGCGTGCAGCACATGCTGGATGAGAGAACAAAAGATTTTAACTATCTTTGCAGCGCGGTAGGTACAGGAGGAACGGTATCGGGCTTGTCCAAGTTTGCGGAGGAACATCAGCGTGTGTTGGGATTTAAAGTTGTGAATGATTCCTCTCTGGAAGAAAGAATTTCAAAGCTGAGCGGAAGAAATAATTTTAAACTTTTTGAAGCTCACGATGGGAGATATGGGAAGATAACGGATGAAAATATTGTTTTTGTCAATTGGTTTTATCAGAAGTATAATGTTCCGCTAGACCCTATATACACAGGAAAAATGATGAAAAAACTATTTGAACTGATAGAAGAAGATTATTTTCCCAAGAATAGTAAAATTTTAGCATTTCATACAGGTGGGCTTCAAGGGATTTTAGGAGCAAACGACCTATTGAAGAAGCAAAATAGAGAATTAATCAACATTAAAATTTAATAAAATGAAAAAATTATTATGCACACTTTCGTTCGGGTTATTTACGCTTTCGGCGGCGCAGGACTGGAAAACAGATGACCAATACATCCAGAATTTTGCGAAATAT
>CAUQHD010000024.1:0-14481 GCA_963517805.1 uncultured Flavobacteriaceae bacterium
TCCCATTTGTCTTCGGCTTCTTCTAATTTTGCTTCCAAAAGTTTGCTTTTTTCTTCTAGTTCTGCTTTGGCATCACCAGAGAGCTCTTCTGCTTTGCTTTTTAGGATTTCTAGTTTTTTTTTAGCGTTTTCTATTTGTTCTTGGAATTTTTGTTTTAGTTCATTAGTGTCCATTCTCTTTAATTTTAAATGTTAAGTAAGACAAAGATAAATAAAAAACGATTAAAATCAAATTAAAAACTCAATAAATTACTTTCAGATTTTGAAATAATAATTATAAAAATCGTGTAAATTGATAATAATCCACTTAAATTATCTTGAATTTTTGAGTAATGAATTTTTATTTTCGGAAATTTAGATTATATTTGTGTCCGTTATCAGATAATGATGATAAAAACTGCAAAACATATTAAAACTTTTTTGGCTTCGATGCTACTAATCATCTTTGTGATGAATGTATCGGGCTTGTTTGTGCGTTTGCATCATCAGGAGGAAACACATCAAAAAACAGAAAAAATAGCAGAATGCAGTGATAAAGTCTGCTATCATAAAGCACATTTACAGACCAAAAACGACTGTGACTGCGGGTTTTTATGCACGCTGAATTATTTCTATATTCTTCCAGAAAAACCACTCACAGAGATTCGTGTAAATGAATATTTCTCATATTTTTCATCGTATAAAATTTTCGTATCAGAGAGGATAATTCTTCTGTGGCAGTCCCGCGCTCCTCCTGTACTTTCTTAGTTTTGATTGAATGTTTATTGATTTTTATGAAAGTCAATATTATAGTTGATTTTACTTAAAATCAAGACATTCCCTTTTTCAAAAAAATATTTTTCGGTTTTTAAAAAAAATCATCCATTTCATTTTTGTATTAAATCATTTTATATGACTCAAAAATTGGTATTTGGGATTATTTTCTGTGGATTTCATATGCTTTTTTCACAGGAAGTAACCACCAAAAACATTGACACGCTTACAATTGTAAATAAAAACATATCGGCAGATAATCTTGTGAAATTTTCTAAAGAAAATCTTTCGGAAAATATAGGTCAAAATCTTTCAGAAGTGCTGTCCAAAGCGGCTGGAATTACCCTTCGGCAGGCAGGAGCCACAGTCGCAAAACCTGTGATAGAAGGCTTGGGAAACACGAGGATTTTAATTCTAAATAACGGCGTAAAACTGGAAAGCCAAGATTGGTCTGATGACCACGCACCAGAAATCAGCATGGGTATTCCGCAGAATATCAGTATAATAAAGGGTGCGCAGAGTGTGAGATATGGCGCTGGGGCGCTTGGTGGAGTGGTTCTGCTGTCTCCTAAAAACCTTAATTATAGTGAAAAATTGGCTGGAGCTGTGATGCTTTCTGGAAATTCTAATTCAGGGAAAGTCTCTGGCGGAGGCTATCTGGAAGGAGCGCTGGGAAAAAACTGGGCGTGGAGAGCACAGGTAAATGCGCAGTATGCAGGAGATTATAAAACTCAAGATTATTATGTCAATAATACAGGAATTCGTGAATTGAATTATTCTGCCGAGCTGGAATACCGTAAGAATGAATTTAAATCTAATTTGTATTTTAGTGTATATAACTCAGAATTAGGGATTTTCTATGGTGCGGCGTCCAGTAATATAGATGATTTTGAAAGCAGACTGAAACTGGGCAGACCGGTTACTACATATGGTTTTTCCTATGATATTACAGCTCCAAAGCATAATGTGGCTCATTATTTCTTGAAGAGTGAAACAGAATTTAGACTTAGTCCGAATAATCATTTTGATTTGGTTTATGCTTATCAAAATAATCACCGAAAAGAGTTTGATGTCAGAAGGTTAGACAGAACTACGATTCCTACGCAGGATACCAAACTTGATTCTCATTTTGTGGAAACGATTTGGAAAAATACGCATTTTAGAGGATTGGAAACTCAGTTTGGGGTGAGTTATTTGAGGAAAGAAAATTTCAATGTGCCAGGAACAGGCGTAGTCCCTACGATTCCGAATTTTGTTTTGAATAATTACGCAGGGTTTTTCATTTCCGAATTTAAACGAGGAAAATGGCTGGCAGAGCTGGGAGCGCGTTTTGATTTTAGATCGATAAATTCTTTAGGATACGATATGTTTGGTCAGCTCTATGGCGGCAAGAGAGATTTTTCAAGTTTTTCGTACAGCGGGGGAGTTCATTATCAGATTACCGACCATTTGGAATATGTGGCTCATGCAGGATATGCGTGGCGTGCGCCAGAGCCTTATGAGCTGTATATCAATGGAAAACAACACGGAATTCCGATTTATTATGTAGGAGATAAAAACCTAAATGCAGAAAAAGGGCTGAAAATTGTCAATAAATTGTCTTACAAGAAAAATAGATTTTTCGCGGAGATGTCTGCGTTCGTTCAGCCGATTAATAATTTTATTTACAGCATTCCTACGCATCAGTATAGGGAGTTGTTTTCTGGGCCAGCGGCGCTATTTAAGTTTGTGCAGAGTGATGCTCTTTTCCGTGGGGGAGATTTAGCGGTAGGAGTTCCTATTTCTAAAAATTTAGAATACCATTCCAATCTTTCTTTGGTCTATGCAGATGACCAGCACACGAAGGCGTATCTTCCACAGATACCGCCATTACAGCTTTCGCAGAGTTTAAAATGGAATATTCCGACTTCTGTTTTCAAGAATTTTTATGCAAAAGTGGAACACCAGTATTTCGCGAAGCAGAGAAGGTTTAATCCTGATTTTGACCTCGTGGCGGACTCTCCTGATGCCTACCATTTATTGGGTCTGAAAATAGGTGCAGAGCTGGAATACAACAACAAGAAAAGTGTGAAATTCTTTTTGGGCGTGGAAAATCTTACCAATGCACTTTATAAAAATTATACCGATAGACTGAGGTATTTTATTCATGGAAAAGGGATTGACATTCAATTTAAAACACAATTTAATTTTTAATAATCATTAATTCTAATAAATTTTAACATTATGAAAAATAAGTTTTCACTAAACAAAATTTTGACAGTGCTAATGCTGTTTTTAGCGATTTTCAGTATTTCTTCTTGTAGCAGAGATAGCGACAGCCCTCAGGCGCCAACGGACGAAACCAAAGACAGAGGGCACGAAATGCCTGATAGAGTGGAGTTTATATTTAAAAATACAGTGACTTCACAGGAGCAAAGAAGAACGGCGCTGCTGACCCAAGATGGATTGAAATTTGACAATACAGAAGCCGTAGAATGGAAAGAAGGAAACAGCTATCTCCTTGAAATAGTGTATTATAACAATGGTAGAAGGCTTAATAGTGAATTCGTTTCACAGGAAATGGCGCCTATTCATCAGCATTTCTTTCAGTTAAACAAAAACGGACAGTCGATAGAAGAAACGGAAATGGATAAATTGGTAAGCTATGAATATCAGGATACAGACCCTGAAAATGGAGTTTGGGGAGAGAGTGGAGTGAGCCTTCGCCGTCGCTCTTGGGATACTCAAAATCCTACAGAAGTAGACCCTGTCGGACTGAAAGGAGTTTTCACTATAAAAACCACTAGTTTGGGAACTCAGAGTTTTGATTTAAGGGTAAGATTAGCTCATTTCTTAGTTAAAAATAAATTAGAGCCTAAGACAGGAAGAGCCAGAAAATACAATGTGGTGTATTATAGCGGTTCATTTGTCCTAGATGCGGATATGAAAGTCCCAGTGAAAATAGTTCAATAATATTTAGAATAATTTAAAGTAAACAAATAAAAATTTAATAATATGAAAAGTTTTTTAAGAGCAATCAAAGTTGTATTAGCAGTAGTGTTTTTTGTTTTTTCACTTTTGGCTTGTCGAAGTCAAGACAATGATGATATAGTCGTACCAAAGCCAAAACCAGAGCAGCCTAGTACAGAGCTGAAATGGAGTAAGGTGGAATTTCGTTTTACAGAAGGGCATTCTCATGGGTATTTTCATGGTTCGCCAGAATATCCAGATGTGAAATATCTGAAATCTGTACAAAAATTCTTTTTTGAGAATAAAAACGGTCAGATAGTTCCATCGGCTGATAATCCTGCTGCCCTCAGTGTAATGTCTGCTGATGGCGGGATGTCTCTCTATGGGTTGGAGATTTTCTATTACAATGAAAAAGGCGAGCGAATCAATAGTGTTTTGGCGTCTGATGAAGCAGCAAAGCAATATCAGCACTTCTTTTTAATGGAAAATATAGTAGCTATAAGCGGTGGTATGGTAGTTCCAGATAACGAAATCATGACTTATAAATACCGTGATACCAATCCTGAGGATAAATACATCTTTAAGAGCTTTGGAGGTCAGCGTGAGGCTAAAATAAGACCAGAAAAAATAGGACTGAAAGGATTTTTTGATGTGAAAAAACCGTATTTGAATTTTGATTTGAGGATTGTTTTGGCTCAGTTCGGCCAAAAACCAGATAATTTGGAGTCTAATAAACTTCCTTCGGCTTCTTTTGATAAAAAATTGGATATCAAAATCCCTGTTCATATCTATACAGATAGAATTAACGAAGACAGCTTGGTTAAAGATGCTGCAAGGGAGTTTGGTGTTTCAGAAGCTGAAATAGAAGCGGATATAAATGCGAAATTGACTTCGGATGTCAATCCTGAAAGTAGTGGAGTTTTTCTCTAAAAAAATAAAAATCTCTTTCAATTTGAAAGAGATTTTTTATTGAAATTTATTTTTCTTGTTCCAGATTTTTCTGCCAGAGCCAAGTGGTTCTCAGTGCTTCTTCCAGAGGAGTTTCAGCCTTCCAGCCAAGTTCTTTTTCAGCTTTGGAAGCATCTGCATAAGCGATGGTAATGTCGCCCGCTCTTCTGTCGCAGATTTGGTAAGGAATTTCTAGATTATTAGCTTTTTCAAAAGCCCTTACGATTTCAAGCACAGAAGACCCTTTCCCAGTTCCCAGATTGAAAATATCAACCAAAGTTTCTGATTTTTCTGAGGCTAGCTTTTGCAAGGCTTTCACATGAGCTTTAGCTAAATCCATCACATAGATGTAATCACGGATGGCGGTGCCGTCAGGAGTAGGGTAGTCATCTCCCCAAATGTTTAGTTTTTCTCGTATTCCTGCTGCGGTTTGGGTCACATAGGGAACGAGGTTATTAGGAATTCCGAGAGGAAGTTCGCCTATTTTAGCTGAAGGATGAGCCCCAATAGGATTAAAATATCTTAATAATGATACTTTCTTTTGGTGGGCAGCAGCAAAATCTTTCAAAATCTCCTCTGCCATCTGTTTGGTTCGTCCATAGGCGGATTCAGCGGGCTTTATAGGTGCTTCTTCGTTTATCGGCATTTGGTCAGCCTGTCCATAAACGGTGCAGGAAGAGCTGAAAATAAAATTAGAAATATTTCTTTCTTTGAATTCCTGCAAAAGATTGATAAGAGAAAACATATTGTTTTCGTAGTAGTCAATAGGCTTTACTTGGCTTTCTCCCACGGCCTTGAATGCAGCAAAATGAATGCAGCCGTCTATTTTATGAGCATCTAGAACCTGTGCTATTTGGCTTCGGTTTCTTAAATCAATAGGATAAAAAGCTGGAGTTTTTCCAGTGATTTGTTCTATTCCAGCTAGTGTTTTTTTGTCCGTGTTAGAGAGGTTGTCTACGATAACCACATCAAAATCATTTTCTAAAAGCTCCACCACGGTGTGTGAACCAATGTAGCCTAGACCGCCCGTAACTAGTATTGTCATACTCTTAATTATGTTTTGAAATTCCTTTTTTGTATAAGTCTATCAAGAATTTTTTCTTTTCATTCATCTTCATTTTAGGATTGATAATGGAGATAAATACCACATTGTTTTCCTTCACGCCAGAAAGTATGATTTGATTGATTTTTTGAGATTCATAATCAAGTTCTATACTCCACAAAACATAGCCTTCGGATAGTTTTTTGCTGATTTCAGTAACTTTAGCATTGATGGTGTTTCCTTTCCAAAAATCAAAATCCCACTTATAAAAAGCCTCTAACAATTCAGTTTTTGAAAGTCCTTCCTTGTAAAATTCCATATTTTGGGAAGGGCGAACAGAAACTTGTATGTTTGAATTTTGTTTGTCATGGAATAAAAACGCACCCGAATTTTCATCCGTTCTTATGTATTTTACAGATTCGGGAAACTGAACTAAATAATCATTATTGATTAAAAATTTATCACCCTCCTGCTGTGCCCACACAAAAGAATTGAAAAATAACATTAAAAACAAAAATATTCTCATAATAGTAATATTTAAAATTTATTTATTCATAAATTCCAAAACACTTTCTGTAATGTATTTCAGCTGCTCTTCATCCAACTCTGTGTGCATCGGCAGGGAAATAACTTGGTCTAGAAGCTTGTCAGTGTTTTTAAAATCAGCATCATTACTTGCTTGGAAGTATGCTTTTTGTTTTCTAAGCGCTACAGGATAATAAATCATCGCAGGGATTTCCTTTGAAGCGAGAAACTCCTGTAGTTCATTTCTTTTTCCGTTTAAAACTCTCAGCGTGTACTGATGAAAAACATGAGTAGAATTTTCTTCTCTTTTTGGGATAAGCAGATGTGGATGCCCTGCAAAAGCTTCGTCATAGAAGTTTGCAGCTTTTCTTCTGGCTTCATTGTAGGTTTCTAAATGAGGCAGTTTTCTTCTCAAAATAGCCGCCTGCACGCTGTCCAATCGAGAGTTTACGCCCACTTCATCGTGATAATATCTTTTGTACATTCCATGATTTACGATTCCTCTCATTTTATAGGCCAAATCATCATCATTGGTAAAAATAGCTCCGCCATCTCCATAACAACCTAAATTTTTAGAAGGGAAAAACGATGTAGTCCCTATGGTTCCTATCGTTCCAGCCTTTTTCTGAGTTCCATCAGAAAAAATAAAATCAGCACCGATAGCCTGTGCATTATCCTCGATTACAAAAAGATTATGCTCTTTTGCAATTTTCAAAATAGCTTCCATATTCGCGCACTGCCCGAAAAGATGCACTGGCATGATAGCCTTGGTTTTAGGCGTAATGGCTTTTTTAAGCTGCTCAATATCAATAGTGAAATTGTCATAATCTACATCCACCAAAACCGCTTTTAGTTTTAATAAATGGATAACTTCCACCGTAGCCGCAAAGGTGAAATCTGCCGTAATCACTTCATCGCCTTCCTGTAAATTAAGCGCCATTAGGGCGATTTGCAGAGCGTCCGTGCCATTCGCGCAAGGAATCACATTTTTAACGCCTAAATATTCTTCTAATTCAGCTTGGAAAGACTGAACCTCAGGGCCATTGATAAAGGCCGCCGACTCGAAAACATTCAGCACCGCGTTATCTACTTCGTTTTTTATTTTGAAATATTGACTTTGTAAATCAACCATCTGGATTTTTCTCATAACCAAAATTTTTTTGTAAAAATACAATTTCTAAACTATTTATAGAAGGAAATTTGGAAAAGATGTTAAATGTCATTAAAAAAAATTCTTCGGCATAAATATAAAGTCGTACCTTTATCAAAGAAAAAAAGGAAGTTTAATCTTAAATATAAATTATTATGAAACACAGAGTTCCAGTATCTCAGATTATGACAAAGGATGTAGTTAAGCTTACTACAAAAAACACATTGTTTGATGCAGAAAAACTTTTCAAAGAGCATAACATCAGACACTTACCTGTTGTGAGCGGAAACCAGCTGATAGGTATTTTGAGTTATTCGGATTTGTTGAGAATTAGTTTTTCAGAATTGTCGGATAATGAAGAAAAAGTAGACACTACAGTGTATAATGCATACACTATAGAGCAGGTGATGGCGAAAAATCCAGTAGGTGTGTCACCAGACCAAACAGTGAGAGATGTAACCGAAATTTTGTCAAAACAAAGTTTCCACTCTCTACCAGTAGTAGAAAATGGTGAACTGAAAGGTGTAATCACTACAACAGATTTATTGAAATACTTCTTAGAACAATACTAAAAAGTCTTTTACAATAAAAAACGAAACATCTTACTTTTTTGAGTAAGATGTTTTTTTGTAATTAAATTTATTTCTAAAATTTAAAACTTGATATTCACGCCTATGGTCTGGTATCCATACAGAGAACCAGCTGACAGCTGCAAGTCGTATTTTTTCTTGTTTTCAGCTAAAGGAGAGTTGTTTACTTTCGTGATTCTCGCTTTGGCAATATTTTTTCCGATAAGGTAGCCGAGGAAAATAGCGATAGGATAGTCTGACACCCAGTGAACCTTACTCTGAAGCATTTCAAAAGACATCAGCCCTAAAAGAGTGTATCCCACAGGTTTTAGCCATTTTTTTTCAGGATAATTTTCCGTAAGCACCGTGAGGGCTGCCATTGCAGTGGTAAGGTGTCCAGAGGGCATGGCATCATATTTAGAAGTTTCTCTCTGATATGCCGCAAAACTCGGTGCAAAAGTCCAGTGGCTGTGCCATCCATTTCGTTCAGCGGTGATGAATGGACTTTCTCTCCCCGTGATACGCTTTATAGACTGAGCGAAAACACCTGACAATGCAAGGCTTTCTATAAGCTGCATAGAGGTGCTGATTGCCCGATAATCGTTTTTAAATAAACCATAGGTTGCAAGTCCTCCACTGATGAGAATCACTGTAGTTCCGTTACCGATAAAATACAATGCAGAGTTCACATCTGCAGGGATTATTTTCAGAAATCCGAGTTTTCGGTAGGTGTGGGCTTCGTTCATGCCGAGAGTTTCGCCAAGATTTCGGCTTTCTCTAATGACCCAAGGGTCGGCAGGGATGAGCGCGGCGGTGCTTCCCAAGGCGGCAAGTCCGTATGGATAGTATTTTTTTGAAACGATATCTGTCGCTGTTCCTGCGATGTTTTTGGGTATTTTATTGACAATATCCCAAAACTTTGGCTTTTGATAAATAAAAGTTTCGTTTTCAGATATTTTTACTTCTTGGATTTTTATATTCTGAGTCTGTATACTGTCCAAAGGAGTTTCCACAGCCAGACTATCATTAGTTTGAGCCATGAAAAAAGAACTTAGAAACAGGCTGGTAAAAATTGTAATCTTCATTATTAAACTATTAGTAAACTACGCCCAAGAAAGGGTCTTTTTTTTCTTTTTTAGGTTTGTTCCATTTGTATTTATGTGTCCAGTACGCTAGTTTCATGGAGAGAATCCCCAGTCCAGCACCGAATAGGACATCGCTCACATAGTGTCTGTTGTTGGCTATTCTCATGATTCCCACCACACTGGCCGAACCATAAGCTGCATAAGGCACCCAAGGATGCTCGTCTTTGTATTCCATGGCAAGGATAGTAGCTCCACTAAAAGCATACGCGGTATGCCCAGAAGGGAAGGACATACGGGCTCCATTGGGTCTTTCATTGTTGATTAATGTTTTCATTAAATGTGCCAGTCCCAAAGTTATGATGTGTCCTTTGGCATGTATGGCCATACGATTTTTCCAGTCTGTTTTGGGTTTCATTCCCATCAGCTCAAAGCCATATACAGCGACATGAGGCGCAAACTGGAGGTAATCATCAAATTTATTTCTAAAATGAGGAATTTGTTTGTTTCTCCATTCGCGAACTTCTTGTTTGGTTTTTCCTTCGGAAATTAGCCCAAGAGCCATCAGCCCAGCAGGAATGTAGAGTTCCTTGGTTCTGAATTTAGGTCTTTTAATGAGGTTTACGCTATCTTGTTTGGGTTCTATGGTGAGGGCTTCTTGTGTTTCCTTTATTTCCTGTTCTGTCACTTCCTGTGCTTGTTGTTCTTGAGCAAGGCATTTGCCGTTTGCGATGAAAAGCAAGGGTAAGAAAAATAAAAACTTTAACAACATAAATTCTTAAAATTAATAGTTTTTAAAATTAATTTAACTTCAAAAAAGATTTAATTCTGTAGATTTTTCATTTCAGCTTTTATTCTATCTTGCAGATTTTCAGAAGCTTTTATTAGAGGAAGTCTCAGGTGGTTTTTGATAATGCCCATTTCTGCTAAAACTGTTTTCACGCCGCAAGGGTTTCCTTCCGCGAAGATAAGTCTTATAAGTTCAACGAGCTGATTGTGAATAGCATAAGCTTCTTTTACTTTGCTTTCTTTGGCAAGTTTTATCATGTCTGAAAAAAGCTTAGGATAAGCCTGTCCTATTACCGAAATTACGCCGTCTCCACCTGCCAGAGTAACAGGAAGCGTGAATTCGTCATCACCCGAAACCAAAGAAAAATCAGCAGGTTTCTTTCTTAAAATATCAAAATATTGGCTGATATTCGGTGAAGCTTCTTTTATCATGAAAAGATTAGGGAAATCTTTGGCAAGTCTCAGTGTCGTTGCGGCATCTATATTTTGTCCTGTTCGCCCAGGAACATTGTAAATGATGATGTTTTTCCCTGTGGAAGCCAGCATTTTATAGTGCTGATAAATTCCCTCTTGATTAGGTTTATTATAATATGGCGAAACGGAAAGAATCCCTTCAAAGTCGCTTAAATCCGTAGATTCTATCTGTTCTTTAACAGCCAAAGTATTATTCCCTCCGATACCTAAAACTAGTGGAAGTCTTTTGTTATTAACCTTTACGATATGCTCTATGACTTGTGCCTGTTCAGCCTTGGAGAGCGTGGCAGTTTCCGCCGTAGTTCCTAGAACGACTAAGAAATCCGTTCCATTGGCGATGTTATATTCTACTAATTTGGTTAAAGAATCAAAATCTATGGATAAATCCTCATTAAATGGCGTAACCAAAGCTACTCCCAGACCTTTTAAATTACTCATTGTTTAAAATTTTGAAGCCAAATTTAAGGTTTTCTACTCAAATTAAAAAACAATGACGGTATAAAAAAGCTAATCAACCTGATATTCCAATTTTATGGTAATGCTAGCTTCTTTTTCTTTGGAATGGGTGTTGAAAGTCCCTCCGTATGAATAGTCTTCATCAGAGTTTGGAGCGGTGATTTGTATCACGCCCATCGTTGCTTTCTTCAGTTTACCGAGACCGCTTCCTGAGTTTTTAGCAATTTTTTCGGCTCTTTCTTTAGCATCTTTGGTTGCATCGGCTATCATTTCCTGTTTTAAGCCGGCAAGTTTTGTATAAAAATACTGCGGCGAAGAGGAAGTAAATTCTATTCCCTTGTTAATGATTTCCGTAATATTTCGTGAAATATTTTCTATTTTAGTCACTTCTTTACTTTCAATAGAGATTTTCTGAGAAAGTTCGTATCCGGCAAATGTGCTGCGGGAGTTGCCTTCATTATCCGTAGAATAGTTGTATTTTTTCTCAATATCTACTGCGGAAAACACCACTTCATTAGATTTAATTCCTTGGGACTGCAGATAATCAAAAATCACTTTTCGGTCTTGTGCCAGAGCGTTGTAGGCTTCTTTTATTTCGTAGCTGTCTCGAGAGAAACGCCCAGACCAAGTGATCAGGTCAGAAGTAAATTGCTTCGTTCCCAATCCCGTTACGGAAATAGTGTTTTCAGACTGGTTTCTGTTTTTGAAAGAACTTCCTAAAACTACGGATGAAATAACAATTCCTAAGGAAGCAATAGATGCGATGATTATAGGTGTATTTTTCATTGTATTGATTTTTAAGTAAAGATAATAAATTTATTTCAGAAAATTATATAAAAATAAGTATTTTGAGCCCAAAAGCATGAAATTTTTATAAAAATAATGACCAAAGCATAAAAATAATGTTTGAAAATAACCTTATCTTTGCAGGAATATTATTATTAAAATGAACATGAAATACATTTTTTCTGGGATTGTTTTAGCTGTTTTTTCAGCGTGTAATCCTGTTATGAAATTGTCTCAGGCAGAGCCTCAGAAAAACCAGTTGATAAATGGAGAAATAGCGCAGAAAAAAGAGTTGGTTTCCGTTATCACGCCATATAAAAAGGAGCTGGAGAATAAAATGAACCAGAAAATTTCCCATACCGAGGTGGAGCTTAATAGGAAAGGAGATAATAGTTCGCTCGGGCAGCTTCTAGCCGATTTCGTGCTGGAAGGAGCGAATGACTGGGGCGCGAAAAATAATATTCCTGCGGTAGATGCAGCGATTTTAAATATAGGAGGAATCCGAAATGATATCAGCAAGGGAGATATTTTGCTGAGAAATATTTTTGAAGTGATGCCTTTTGAAAATCAATTGGTTATTGTCAAAATGAAGGGCGAAGACATACAGGGTGTGTTTGACTATTACGAAAAACAAAAAAGAAATAATCCTGTGGCAGGATTTACGATAGTGGTAGAAAATGGAAAACTAAAACAAGGGCTGATAAACGGTGAAAAACCAAAAGCTGGTCAGTACTACTACATCGCGACCTCGGACTACTTGGCCTACGGAGGAGATTATATGAAGTTTTTCCTAAAAGGAGAACAGCTTATACTAACGGAAATGGCCCTGAGGGATTTATTTATTGAGAAATTTAAACAAAATCCAGAGATAAAAATAAAGCAGGAACAAAGACTGCAATTTATCGGAAATAACCAATAAGGACAAGCAAAAATGAATAGAAAAGAATTTTTGAAAATACTAGGTGGAGGAGCTTTGGCAACGACACTTACACCAAATGTTTTGTCAGCAAAGACATTTGATGCAAAAGATACGCCTGAAAAAATCACCATTCTTCATACCAACGACCAGCATAGCAGGATAGAGCCTTTCGAGGAAGGGCACAGCAGATATCCCAATCAGGGAGGATTTGCGAGGAGAGCCACTCTGATAGAGCAGATTAGAGGCGTGGAAAAGAATGTGCTTTTGTTCGATAGTGGCGATATTTTCCAAGGAACGCCTTATTTTAATATGTTTGGCGGCGAGCTGGAGTTTAAGCTCATGTCCATGATGAAATATGATGCGGCTACTATGGGAAATCATGATTTTGACAATGGTTTGGAAGGTTTTTTAAAGGTTTTACCAAATGCTAAATTTCCTTTTATCTGTTCTAATTATGATTTTTCGGACACGATTTTAAAGGGAAAAACACAGCCATATAAGATTTTTAGAAAAGGAAATATTAAAGTAGGCGTTTTTGGGTTGGGAGTGAAATTGGAAGGACTTGTCGGAAAAAAATATTACGGAGAAACTAAATACCTTGACCCTGTTGCGACGGCGCAGAAATACGCAGATTTCCTTAGAAATACTAAAAAATGTGATTTGGTTGTTTGTCTTTCACATTTGGGATATGATTATGGACAGGGGGAAGATATGGTTTCTGATAGAAAACTGGCGGCTCAGACTCACGGAATAGACATTATTTTAGGAGGGCATACGCACACATTTTTGACAGAACCGAATGTCCTTAAAAATAGTAAAGGCGTGAATGTTCTCGTGAACCAAGTAGGATGGGCAGGGATTTTGCTGGGAAGAATAGATTTTTATTTTGATAAAGATAAGAAAATCAGCAAAGTATCTTTCCAAAACCAATTCATAGATAACAAGATAATCGTTTGATAATATGGTAGATAGAGGAATTCTTTTGTCATATATAAAATATGGTGATAATGATGCTATCTTACATTGCTTTACCGAAAATGCTGGTTTTCAGAGTTTTTTCATGAGAGGGATTTATTCACCTAAAAACAAGAAAAAGGCCTATCTTACTCCCATGACAGAGCTGTATTTTACGATTTCTGATTTTCATAAAAAATATAATATACAGACAATCAATAAGATAGAGAAAGTGAAAACTTTGGAAAATTATGAAGATATTCGGGTGTCATCTATTTTGTTCTTTGTGGCGGAATTCCTTCATCAGGTCTTAAAAACAGAGTTGGTAAATACTCAGATTTATACCAATATAAAGGTTTTCCTGCATCAGTTAGAGAACCAAAATTATCAGGCTCATTATGCTTTTTTGGTTGAATATCTTAGAAGTCAGGGAGTGGCGCCTCTGTGTAGAGAAGAAAAATTTTTAGACCCAGAGTCTGGATTTTTTTCGGAGAGTATTTGTCATCATTTGTTTGATGAGCAGGTTTCTGAGTGTTGGAAAAAAATGATTTCAAATGAAGAAATCTATGATGTGAAGATAAAAAACAGCATGAAAGAAGATTTTTTGGATTCAGTGCTGGTATATTATAGTTGTCATTTTCCAGAATTTAAAATTCCAAAATCATTGGATGTTTTGAGGCAAATTTTTTCTGAATAATAAAATAAGTATGCGTGTAGACAAATTTCTGTGGAGTGTTCGTTTTTATAAAACAAGAAGCATCGCCGCAGATGAAATCAAAAAAAATAGAGTTTCCATCGGTGGACAGCCGGTGAAAGCTTCGCGAGAAGTCCATGAGGGAGATGTGGTGGAGATTAGGAAAAACCAAATCAACTATAAAATAGAGGTTTTGCAGATTCCTAAAAGCCGCCTCGGTGCCAAGCTTGTTCCACTTCATATCAAGGATGTTACCGATAAGGAGCAGTATGAAATCTTGAAAATGAGAATGCTCTCGCAGGATTATTATCGCCAGAAAGGAGAGGGACGGCCGACTAAGAAAGACCGCCGAGATATGGACGATTTTATGGAAACAGAAAACCATGAAGCAG
>CAUQHD010000025.1:0-14373 GCA_963517805.1 uncultured Flavobacteriaceae bacterium
GAAAGGTTTTCCTTTTTTTCCGTGTCTTTGTAATCTAATTTTTACTGACATAATTTAATTGATTTAGTGGGAACTCGTCCCAGGTTAATATTTAAGTCTGCAAATATATAAAATATTATTGGAATTATAATAATTTATTTTCCGTTAAAAGTATTCATCGTATTGGTAATTCCTGCGAAAACGAAGGACAGGCAGGCATCTGCGAATTTTTCGATTCTTTCTGGGAGTTTTTCTTTTTCTTCCTCGCTCCATTCACCGATGACATAGTCTATCTGTCTGCCCTTTTCGAAATCGGAAGAAATCCCAAATCTTAGGCGGGCATAGTTCTGGGTTTTTATCATTTCCTGAATGTTTTTCAGACCGTTGTGCCCAGCATCAGAGCCCTTTGATTTTAGGCGTAAAGCACCGAAAGGCAACGCCAAATCATCTGTCACGACAAGGATATTTTCCAAAGGAATGTTTTCTTTCTGCATCCAGAATTTCAGGGCGTTTCCAGAGAGATTCACATAAGTGTCTGGTTTTAAAAGAATTATTTTTCTGCCCTTGTATTTTCCTTCGGCTGTCCATCCGTAGTTTGCAGGGCTGAATTTTGCTTCTATTTTTTCGGCAACTCTCTCCACGATTTTAAAACCGATGTTATGCCTCGTATTTTCGTATTTTTCGCCTTTGTTTCCTATTCCTAAAATTAAGTATTTCATTTTGTTGATAAGTCTAAAACTTTTGCAAAGAAACAGAAAATTTAAATTAAATATATTATTGGATAAAAACTTTTCTTACCTTGATTGTCCTAAAACTGAGAAGATATTCATACATATATAATATTAAGGTATAAACAAAATAATAGGAATAGGACTTATAATAAAGGAATTTGCTTTTGTGTATAGTATAAAGATAAGAGCAATTGTATAATGAAAAAAACATTTTTGCAGGTGTTAGTTCTAGATTACACACTCGTGAAGATAGAGAATATTGTATTAACACCACTACACCAGCTGTTTTATGCTAATTGAATTCGAAAAGAAACAACAGATTAAAGCACATACCTATAAAAACCAAAGCAGGTTTTGTCTAACTCTTGCGCAGGTTTTAAGGAAAACCACAGTAGGTTTTAAACGAAACCTGCTGTGGTTTTTTATACAACCTAATGTAGCATTTGCTCCAAGACCTTTGTGATTTCCTCAATACTTTCCATGTTGTCTTTTCGCATGAGCAGCTGGTTGTTTTTCTCTTTCAGCTTGGCTTGGCTTGGGTTTTGTGTCAGATAATTCAGCAGGTGTTTGAATTTTTCACTTTGATAAAATTTGTCCTGTGGATTGTCTGGGAAATATCCTAAGAACACACCTTTTTTCATCACTATTTTCTCAAAGCCTATCTCTGCCGCGAGCCATTTCAGCTCCACGGATTTCAGTAAATTCACGGCTTCTTCTGGTAGTTTTCCGAAGCGGTCTTCCAGCTCGTTTTGGAACTTTTCCAAAGCCTGTTTGTTTTCTATTTCGGCCAGCCTTTGGTAGAGGAGAAGCCTCTCCGAGGTGGAATCTACATAATGGTCAGGCAGCATCAGCTCAAAATCAGTGTCGATATTCACTTCTTTTACTGATTTGAAAAGTTTTTTCCTGTCTTCTTCATTATTAAATAATTCCTCAAATGACTCATCATCCTGAAGCTCTTCCAAAGCCTCCTGCATAAGTTTTTGGTAAGTTTCAAAGCCCATCTCGTTGATAAATCCGCTCTGCTCTGCACCAAGTAAATCCCCAGCGCCACGGATTTCTAGGTCTTTCATCGCAATCTGGAACCCGCTTCCCAAGTCCGAAAACTGCTCTATCGCTTCCAGTCGTTTTCTGGCATCAGAAGTTATCATATCATACGGCGGCGTGATGAGATAGCAAAAGGCCTTTCTGTCGCTTCTGCCCACACGGCCGCGCATCTGGTGAAGGTCTGCAATCCCGAATCTCTGCGCATCATTGATGAAAATAGTATTCGCATTCGGGACATCCACGCCGCTTTCTACAATGGTAGTAGAGATGAGAACATCATATTTCCCATCCATAAAGTCCAAAACTCTTTCTTCCAGTTCTTTCCCGTCCAGCTGTCCGTGTCCAGTGATGATTCTGGCATCAGGAACGAGCCTTTGGACAAGACCAGCGATTTCCTTTAAATTGTCAATTCTATTGTTAATGAAATACACCTGCCCATCTCTTTGGAGTTCGTAGGAAATAGCATCTCTCAGCGTTTCTTCATCGAAGCCTATCAGCTGGGTTTCCACAGGCTGTCGGTTTGGCGGCGGTGTTTTTATTACGGATAAATCCCTTGCTGCCATTAGCGAAAACTGTAGCGTTCTCGGAATTGGTGTAGCAGTCAGGGTGAGCGTGTCTATGTTGGTTTTCAGGGTTTTAAGTTTGTCTTTTACATTTACTCCGAATTTATGCTCTTCATCAATGATTAAAAGTCCTAAATCCTTGAATTTCACCTTGTCCGAAACCAGCTGATGCGTTCCTATCACAATGTCTATTTTACCGCTTTCCAAGCCTTCCAGCGTTTCTTTTTTCTGTTTTGCGGTTCGGAAACGATTGAGATAAGAAACATTGATAGGAAAATCTTTCAGTCTTTCTGTAAAACTCCTAAAATGCTGAAACGCCAAAATGGTCGTAGGAACCAGTATAGCCACCTGTTTGCTATCGGTCGCCGCTTTGAAGGCTGCACGAATAGCGACTTCCGTTTTTCCAAAACCTACATCGCCACAGATGAGCCTGTCCATAATGGTTTCTGCCTCCATGTCTTTTTTCACATCATGTGTCGCTTTCTCTTGGTCTGGCGTGTCTTCGTAGATGAAACTCGCTTCCAGCTCATCTTGCAGATAGGTGTCTGGCGAGAAGGCAAAACCCTTGGAGGTTTTTCTCTGTGCGTAGAGTTTTATTAAGTCAAAAGCTATTTGTTTTACTTTTGCTTTGGTCTTTTGTTTAAGGTTTTTCCAAGCAGGAGAGCCCAGTTTGGAAAGGGCGATTTCTTTTCCTTCCGAGCCGTTGTATTTTGAGATTTTGTGCAGAGAGTGAATGCTCACATACAGCAAGTCGCCGTTTTTATAAGAAAGCTTGAAGCATTCCTGCGTTTTGCCGTCGTTATTTACTTTGACCAGTCCCATGAATTTACCGATTCCGTGGTCTATGTGCATGATGTAATCGCCGACTTGCAGCTGCATCAGGTCTTTTAAGGTCAAATGCTCAGACTTGGCGAAAGAATCTTTGGTTTTAAATCTTTGGTAACGGTCAAAAATCTGATGGTCTGTATAAACCGCGATTTTATAATGGTTGTCCACAAAGCCCTCATGAAGCTCTGACTGAAACGCCGAGAAAAGATGATTAACCGCATCCTGCTGATGTTCAGTGGCTAAGGTTTCTATGATTTCTGTCAGTCTGTCTTTTTGTTTCTCGGAAGAAAAGGAAATCCAGACCTCGTAGCCTTGCTCTTTTTTGGTGATAAGATCCTCTATCAAAAGTTCAAAATTCTTATGAAAACTCGGCTGTGGAGTTTGGCTCAGCTGAATGATTTTTGATGAAGGACTATTTGAAAAATCAATGGTTCTGAATTTTTGAAAACATCTTGAAAACTCTTCGCTGGAAAGAAACAGCTCGTGAGGCTCTCGGTGTTTGATGGTTTTGCTCAGTTTATCAAATTGATTTTGAGCCTTTTGGTAAAAGTTTTCAATTTTATCCAAACAAGAATAAGCGTTTTTGATGATAATCAGGCTGTCCGAAGGCAGCAAATCAAAAAACGGAACTTTCTCGCCTTGTGTGGAAAGATTGATATTAGAAACTAATTGAAACTCATCTACTTTCTCCACAGAAAGCTGGGTTTCTATGTCAAAAGTTTTGATGCTTTCTATTTCATTCCCGAAAAATGTGATTCGGAAAGGTTTTTCATTTGAATAAGAAAAAACATCTACAATTCCGCCTCTGACCGCGAATTCACCAGGCTCGGAAACAAAATCAGTCAAATTAAAATGAAACTGATTGAGCAGTTCTTCCGTAAAATCAAAATCCAGTTTTTCGCCCGTTTTTATACGGTGAGAAATCATTTTGAAATCCTCTTTTTTCAGAACTTTTTCATTCAGAGCAGAGATATGAGCTACGATTATTTTTTGTTTGTTGTTGAGATTCAGTTGGTTAATCACCTCTGTTCTCAAAACCAAATTGGCGTTTTTAGTCCGCTCCTCCTGATAAGGCTCTGTGTAGGAGTTGGGCAGGTGCAGGACATTTTCTTCGCCGACAAGTTCCTCCATTTCGGTGGTCGTGTAGTGGGAATCTTCCTTGTCATCGGTAATCAAAAGAATGGTTTTTTGCTGGCTCAGGAAAGCCTCGGCGGCGAGAATGCTCACAGCAGAACCTACTGCTCCCTTCACAGAAAGATGCTCGGTTTTTTCCCAGTTTTGAAAAATCTCTCCTCCGAAATTTTGGTTTAGAAGTTTGGTTAATAGTGATTTGTCTATCGTTTGTAAGCACATTTTTTAGTATAAATTAAATGACAAGAAGCGATTTCGGAATGACTCCGAAATCGTTTCTCTATTTGTGCAAAGGTAAGATTATTTACTGAAAAAATCCTATCTCATGTAGTGGGCAAAGTACAAACACTTTTATTATATAAAAATATAGAGAGTGATTTCATGAAAATAAATTTAGAAAAAATAATAAAATACAGAAAAAAAACGACTTACAATTTGTGGATTCAAAAAAAAACCTTAAATTTGCACACTTATTCGGTGGGGAGATTGTGTTTATTTATAAATAAAATCTGTATAAACTACTGAATATGAGTGTAAAGAAAATAATTTAAATAAATTTTTAATTATACAATGTCAGGTATTATTGGTAAAAAAATCGGTATGACCTCTTTGTTTAACGAAGAAGGAAAAAATATTCCTTGTACAGTTATTCAGGCTGGTCCATGCTCGGTTTTACAGGTCAGAACCGAAGAGGTTGATGGTTATTCAGCTGTTCAATTAGGTTTCGATGACAAGAGTGAAAAGAATGTCGGAAAGGCATTAGCTGGTCATTTTAAAAAGGCTGGTTCTGCTCCTAAGGCGAAAATCGTAGAATTCCACAATGGATTCGAAGATGTGAAATTAGGAGATGAAGTGAATGTAGATATCTTCGTAGAAGGAGAGTATGTGGATGTTACAGGAACTTCAAAAGGTAAAGGTTTCCAAGGTGTTGTTAAAAGACATGGTTTTGGTGGTGTAATGCAGCAGACTCATGGACAACACAATAGATTGAGAGCTCCGGGTTCTATCGGTGCAGGTTCAGATCCATCAAGAGTTTTCAAAGGCTTGAGAATGGCTGGTAGAATGGGAGGTGAGCAGGTTACTGTTCAAAACCTTCAAGTGTTAAAAGTAGATAAAGAACAAAATCTTTTAATAGTAAAAGGTGCTGTTCCGGGAGCTAAAAATTCTTATGTAATTATCAGAAAATGGAATTAGTAGTATTAAATACATCAGGAAAAGAAACCGGAAGAAAAGTACAGTTAGACGATACTATCTTTGGTATCGAGCCTAACCAGCACGCGGTTTACTTAGAAGTGAAACAATATCTTGCGGCTCAAAGACAAGGTACGCATAAGTCTAAAGAAAGAAGTGAAATCACTGCTTCTACTAAAAAATTGAAGAAACAGAAAGGTTCTGGTTCTGCAAGATACGGGGATATCAAGTCACCTGTATTCAAAGGAGGAGGTAGAGTTTTCGGGCCTAAGCCAAGAGATTATAGATTTAAATTAAATAAAGCATTAAAAAGATTAGCGAAAAAATCTGTTCTTTCTCAAAAAATGAGAGAAGATTCTATCAAAGTTTTAGAAGAGTTGAATTTCTCTGCTCCTAAAACAAAAGATTTTGTTAATGTAGTGAATGCTTTAGGTTTGGAAGGTAAGAAGTCATTGTTTATTCTTGCTGAAGCAAACAAGAATGTATTTTTATCTTCAAGAAACTTACCAAAAGCAAAGGTGATGAATTATAACGAAATCTCTTCTTATGATTTAATCAACGCTGGTCAGGTAGTGTTCTTCGAAGGTGCAGTAGAGAAGTTTCAAGAAAATTTAAGAAAATAAATCATGTCAATCATTATTAAACCAATCATTTCGGAAAAAGCGACTTATCTTACAGATTTGAGAGGGCAGTATTCTTTTTTAGTAGATACTAAAGCGAATAAAATCCAAATTAAAAATGCTGTAGAAGAAGCTTATGGTGTAAAGGTAGCAAATGTTAGGACTATGATTTATGCTCCTAAAGTTTCTATGAAATACACTAAAAAAGGTCTTCAAGTTGGTAAAACTAACAAGTTGAAGAAAGCAGTTATAGAACTTCAAGCAGGTGAAGTTATCGATGTTTTTGCAAATTAATAATTAATTATAAATAATAGTAATGTCTGTTAGAAAATTAAAACCTATCACCCCGGGACAGAGATTCAGAATTGTAAACAATTTTGATGAAATTACTACCAACAAGCCAGAGAAATCTTTGACTTTTGGTATTAAGAAATCAGGTGGGCGTAACAACACAGGTAAAATGACCATGCGTTACACCGGAGGTGGACACAAAAAGAAGTACAGAATCATCGACTTTAAAAGAAACAAATTTAATGTTGATGCTACTGTAAAAACTGTAGAGTATGATCCAAACAGAACAGCTTTTATCGCATTACTAGAATATGCAGATGGAGAAAAGAGATATATCGTAGCTCCAGCTGGTATTAAAGTAGGACAAAAAGTAGTTTCTGGGGAAAATGTAGCTCCTGAAATAGGAAACGCTATGAAATTGAAGAACATTCCTTTGGGTTCAGTAATTTCTTGTATAGAAATGAAACCAGGACAAGGAGCAATTCTTGCAAGAAGTGCAGGTTCTTCAGCGCAGTTGACTTCAAGAGATGGAAAATACGCTATCGTTAAATTGCCTTCAGGAGAATCAAGAATGATCTTGGTAGAGTGTATGGCAATGATAGGTTCAGTATCAAACTCAGATCATCAGCTTACTGTTTCCGGTAAAGCAGGTAGAAGCAGATGGTTGGGTAGAAGACCAAGAACTAGAGCGGTAGTTATGAACCCAGTAGATCACCCAATGGGTGGTGGTGAAGGTAGATCATCTGGTGGTCACCCAAGATCTAGAAACGGTAAACCAGCTAAAGGTTACAAGACTAGAAAGAAAAACAAAGTGTCTAACCGTTACATCGTATCTAAAAGAAAATAATTATGGCAAGATCACTTAAGAAAGGACCTTTTATTCACCATTCATTAGAGAAAAAGGTTCAAGCAAATATAGAGTCTGGTAAAAAGACAGTAATTAAAACATGGTCTAGAGCATCTATGATTTCTCCAGACATGGTAGGACAAACTATAGCAGTGCACAACGGGAAATCTTTTATCCCTGTATATATCACTGAAAATATGGTAGGTCATAAGTTAGGCGAATTTTCTCCGACAAGATCTTTCAGAGGTCACGCGGGTAATAAAAATAAAGGTAGCAGATAATAGTCATGGGAATAAGAAAACAAAACAGTGCATTAGCTAGAAAAGCGGCGAATAGAGATGTGGTAAAAGCATGTCTAAATGATTGTCCTTCTTCTCCAAGAAAAATGAGATTAGTTGCTGATATCATCCGTGGAGAAAATGTAGATAAAGCATTATATATCCTAAAATACTCTAAAAAAGAGGCTTCTAATAAGTTAGAAAAATTGTTGTTATCAGCAATTGCTAACTGGCAGGTGAAAAACCCTAACGCTGATGTAGAAGCAGCAAATCTTTTTGTAAAAGAGATTTATGTGGATAGTGCTAGACAATTAAAAAGATTGAGACCAGCACCACAAGGTAGAGGTTACAGAATTAGAAAAAGATCTAACCATGTGACTTTAATTTTAGGTAATAAATCAGAAAATCAATAATCAAGGTATGGGACAGAAGACAAATCCAATTGGTAATAGATTAGGAATCATTAGAGGTTGGGATTCTAACTGGTTTGGAGGAAATGATTATGGGGATAGAATCGCAGAAGACTATAAGATCAGAAGATACCTTGAGGCTAGATTATCTAAAGGTGGAATCTCTAGAATCTTTATAGAAAGAACATTAAAGTTAGTTACAGTTACAATCACTACAGCAAGACCAGGTTTAATCATTGGTAAAGGTGGTCAAGAGGTTGATAAATTAAAAGAAGAGTTAAAGAAAATCACTGATAAGGATATTCAAATTAACATCTTTGAAATTAAGAGACCAGAATTAGACGCTGTATTGGTTGCAGATAGTATCGCTAAGCAAATTGAAAACAGAATTTCTTACAGAAGAGCTGTTAAAATGGCTATCGCTGGTTCTATGAGAATGGGAGCAGAGGGAATAAAAGTTCAGATTTCTGGAAGATTGAACGGAGCTGAAATGGCAAGATCAGAATCTTTCAAAGAAGGAAGAATTCCTCTATCTACATTCAGAGCAGATATAGATTATCATATCGCAGAAGCACACACTACTTATGGTAGGTTGGGTGTTAAAGTGTGGATTATGAAGGGAGAAGTATATGGTAAGAGAGAGCTTTCTCCACTTGTAGGGCAACAACAGAAGAAAGGTCCTGCATCAGGAGGAGGTAAAAAAAGAGAAAGAAAATAATTAATGAAATTTTAGGTTTGAAATTGAAAATTTTAAATGCCGTTACCTTTTAAAATCTAAAATTTAAAATCTAAGATCTAAAATTCTAAAATTATGTTACAACCAAAAAGAACCAAGTTCCGTCGTGTTCATAAAATGAAAATGAAAGGTAATGCTAACAGAGGAGCTCAGTTAGCTTACGGAACATTCGGAATTAAAGCCATGGAAGGTGCTTGGATCACTGCAAGACAGATTGAGGCGGCTCGTATCGCTGCTACAAGATATATGAAGAGAGAGGGGCAACTATGGATTAAAATATTCCCAGATAAGCCAATTACTAAAAAACCAGCTGAAGTAAGGATGGGTAAAGGTAAAGGTGCTGTAGAATACTGGGTAGCTGTAGTAAAACCAGGAAGAGTAATGTTTGAAATCGGAGGAGTACCTTACGAAGTAGCAAAAGAGGCGTTAAGACTTGCTGCACAAAAACTTCCAGTAGTTACGAAGTTCATAGTAGCTAATGATTTTGTTCAACCACAATAAATCTCTAAATTATGAAACAAGCTGAAATTAAGAACTTAAGCGTAGAGGATATCAAGGCGAAATTAGTAGAGTTGAGAGCTACTTACAGCAAAACAAGATTGGCTCACAAAATTAGCCCAGTAGAAAATCCTATTCAAATCAGAGATTTAAGAAGAACAATCGCAAGACTTGAAACCGAGTTAACTAACAAACAATAATTTTCATTTTAAGCATGGAAAGAAATTTAAGAAAAGAAAGAATAGGAATAGTTTCGAGCAATAAAATGGAAAAAACCATTGTTGTTAGTGAAACTATGAGAATGAAACATCCTATGTACGGTAAATTCGTATTAAAAACGAAAAAATATACTGCACATGATGAGAACAATGAATGTAACGAAGGTGATACAGTTCTAATCCAAGAAACTAGACCTTTGAGTAAGAATAAGAGATGGAGATTAGTAAGAATTATAGAAAGAGCTAAGTAATGTTACAAACTGAATCAAGATTAAAAGTAGCTGATAACACTGGTGCTAAAGAAGTGCTAGTAATCAGAGTTCTAGGTGGTACTAGAAGAAGATATGCTTCTGTTGGTGATAAAATCGTAGTTACTATTAAAGATGCTACTCCATCAGGAAATGCAAAGAAAGGACAAGTATCTAAGGCTGTTGTAGTAAGAACTAAAAAAGCTGTTCGCAGAAAAGATGGTTCATACATCAGTTTCGATGACAATGCTTGTGTTTTGCTCAATGCAGCGGGAGAAATGAGAGGAACTCGTGTTTTCGGACCTGTTGCTAGAGAGTTGAGAGATAAAGAATATATGAAAGTAATTTCATTAGCCCCTGAAGTTTTATAAATTCTAGAAAGATGACAAAGTTAAAAATCAAAAAAGGAGATAATGTAATTGTTACTACAGGTAACAAAAACATTAAAGGTAAAACGGGTGAAGTTATTGCTGTAATTAAAGATAAAAATAGAGCTGTAGTTGCAGGTCTTAATATCGTAAAGAAGCATGTAAAGCCATCTGCGTCTAATCCACAAGGAGGAATTGTAGAAAAGGAAGCTTCAATCCATATTTCTAACTTAGCGTTAGTAGATCCTAAAACAGGAAAAGCTACAAAAGTTGGATACAGAATGGAAGGAGATAAAAAAGTAAGATTTGCAAAAAAATCTGGTGAAATTTTATAAAAGACTAAAAGATGGAATACATAGCTAGACCCAAAAAATTATATAAAGAAAAAATTGTTCCAGCAATGATGGAAGAATTTGGGTATAAGTCTGTAATGCAAGTACCAAGATTAGAGAAAATCGTACTTTCTCAAGGTTTGGGAGATGCAGTACAAGATAAGAAGATTGTAGATTATGCGGTAGAAGAACTTACAGCAATTACTGGACAAAAAGCAGTAGGAACAATCTCTAAAAAAGATGAAGCTTCATTCAAATTGAGAAGAGGTGTTCCAATTGGAGCGAAAGTAACACTAAGAGCAGACAGAATGTATGAGTTTTTAGATAGACTTACATCTTCTGCACTACCAAGAATCAGAGATTTCAGCGGAATCAAAGCTGATGGTTTTGATGGAAGAGGTAACTATAACTTGGGTATTACCGAGCAGATTATCTTCCCTGAGATCGTGATTGATAAAGTGAAAAAAATCCAAGGTATGGATATTACTTTTGTGACTTCTGCTAAAACAGATAAAGAAGCTAAAGTTTTATTAACTCATTTCGGATTACCGTTTAAAAAGAACTAATCATGGCAAAGGAATCAATGAAAGCGCGTGAGCGCAAAAGAGAAGCACTAGTTGCTAAATATGCCGCTAAAAGAAAAGCTTTGAAAGAAGCGGGAGATTACGAAGCTCTACAAAAATTACCTAAAAATGCTTCTCCAGTTAGATTGCACAACAGATGCAAACTTACAGGAAGACCAAGAGGGTATATGAGAATTTTCGGAATTTCGAGAGTTACTTTCAGAGAAATGGCAAACCAAGGACTTATCCCTGGTGTTAAAAAAGCAAGTTGGTAACAATTTTTAACAAATCGAGATAATTAAGTTGTAAAAATTGCAAAACTAATTATCATTAACCAATAATTAAAAAAAAAAGAAAAATGGTAACAGATCCAATTTCAGATTTCCTAACTAGAGTAAGGAACGCACAAAGCGCAGGCCACAAAGTGGTGGAAATTCCTGCATCGAAAATTAAAAAGGAGATTACGAAAATCCTATTTGATCAAGGGTACATCTTGAACTATAAGTTTGAAGATAATGCTGTTCAAGGGACTATCAAAATCGCTTTGAAGTATGACAAGCAAACTAACAAACCAGCTATCAAGTCTATTCAGAGAGCTTCTAGACCTGGTTTGAGAAAATACGCTGGTTCAGATGAACTTCCAAGAGTATTGAACGGTTTGGGAATAGCTATCATCTCTACTTCTAAAGGAGTAATGACTGATAAAAAAGCAAGACAAGAGAAAGTAGGAGGTGAAGTAATCTGCTATGTATATTAATTTATAAATAGGAATAATGTCAAGAATTGGTAAATCAATTATAACAATCCCAGCAGGAGTTACAGTATCATTTTCTAATAATGTTGTAACTGTGAAAGGACCAAAAGGTGAACTTTCTCAAGAAATCACTAAAGGGATTACGATAGCACAAGAAGGTGCTGAACTAACAGTAAACAGACCATCTGATTCTAAAGAACATAGATCTCTTCATGGTCTTTATAGAGCACTAATCAACAACATGGTAGTTGGTGTTTCAGAAGGGTTTACAAAACAGTTAGAATTAGTAGGTGTAGGTTATAGAGCATCTCACTCAGGACAAAAATTGGAGTTGGCTCTAGGTTTCTCTCATGGTATTTTAATGGAACTTCCAAAAGAAATCACATTAAATACTGAGACTGAAAAAGGTAAGAACCCAATCATCACTTTATCATCTCATGATAAACAATTATTGGGAATGGTGGTTGCAAAAATCAGATCATTTAGAAAACCTGAACCTTACAAAGGAAAAGGTGTGAGATTTGTAGGAGAAAATGTTAGAAGAAAAGCTGGTAAATCTGCTTAAAATTTAAGGAAATGGCATTAACAAAAGTAGAAAAAAGAAACAGAATAAAGAGAAGAGTAAGAGGGAAAATCTCCGGTACTCAGGCATCACCAAGATTATCTGTATATAAGAGTAATAAAGAAATTTATGCTCAGTTGATCGATGACAAAGAAGGTAAAACTTTAGTATTCGCTTCTTCTAGAGAAAAAGAAGTAAACGCTAAAGGAACAAAAACTGAAGTAGCAGCAGCTGTAGGTAAAAGAATTGCTGAAAAAGCAAAAGCAGCAGGCTATGAAAAAGTAGTTTTTGATAGAAATGGTTTCGTATATCATGGAAGAATAAAAGCTCTTGCTGATGGTGCTAGAGAAGGAGGTCTTCAATTCTAATTTTAAAAGTATCGAAATATGTTAGGAATAGATAATATAGAAAGAGTAAAACCTGGAGGATTAGAATTAGTAGATCGTCTAGTTGCTGTGAACAGAGTAACCAAGGTAACCAAAGGAGGTCGTGCTTTCGGATTTTCTGCTATCGTTGTGGTAGGAAATGAAGATGGTGTGATTGGTCATGGTCTTGGTAAGTCTAAAGAAGTTGCATCTGCAATTTCTAAAGCAGTAGAAGAAGCTAAGAAAAACTTAGTGAGAGTACCTATAATCAATCATACAATTCCTCATCAAACATCTGCAAGATACGGAGGAGCTGATATCTTCCTAAGACCTGCATCTCACGGTACAGGGCTTATCGCAGGGGGTGCGGTGAGAGCCGTTCTAGAATCTGCGGGAGTGCATGATGTATTGTCAAAATCTAAAGGTTCTTCTAACCCTCACAATGTGGTAAAAGCTACATTCAAGGCGTTGTTAGATATCAGAAGACCAGAGGAAATCGCAAGAATGAGAGGGATTTCTCTAAATAAAGTGTTCAACGGTTAATTTTTAAAGAAAAATGGCAACAATTAAAGTAAAACAAGTAAGAAGTGCTATTGGTAGAACTAAAACTCAAAAATTAACACTTGAGGCATTAGGTCTTAGAAAATTGAACCAAGTAGTAGAGCACGAAGCTACACCATCAATTTTAGGAATGGTAGCAGCAGTAAAACATTTAGTAGAAGTTCAAAAATAAAAATAATCTTAAAAGGTTTAATGCTGAGAGATTGGCATTAAATCTTTTGATTTGAATTTTAAATTTAAGACAATTATGAATTTAAGTAATATTAAACCAGCATCAGGAGCTACTCACAACTCTAAAAGATTAGGTAGAGGACAAGGTAGTGGTAAAGGAGGAACTTCCACAAGAGGTCATAAAGGTGCTAAATCAAGATCTGGTAACTCTACCAAAATAGGTTTTGAAGGAGGACAAATGCCTTTACAAAGAAGACTTCCAAAGTTTGGTTTCAATAATGTGAATAGAAAAGAGTATAGAGCAATAAACTTGGATACTATTCAAGCATTAATTGATGCTAAAAATTTAACTGAAATTACTAAAGAAGTTTTGGTTGAAAACGGATTGTCTTCTAAAAATGAATTAGTAAAAATTATGGGTAGAGGGGAACTAAAATCAGGAGTTTCTATTTCTGCAAATAAATTCACTAAATCTGCTGAAGAAGCAATAAATAAAGTAGGAGGTAAAGCAATCACTCTATAAAAAGAATAATGAAGAAAGGATTTATACAAACACTCAAAAACATTTGGAGTCTTGATGAATTAAGAGAAAAAATATTATTTACTATTTCTCTTGTATTGGTGTATAGATTCGCATCATATATTTCCCTGCCTGCCATTAATTTGGACGAGGTAGGGAATCTTTTGCAGCATTACCAAAATCAAGGAGGCAGCAAACAAGGAACAGGTTTTTTGAGTTTGTTATCATCTTTTACAGGAGGTGCTTTTGGTAGGGCTTCTATATTGGCTTTAGGTATTATGCCATATATCTCTGCATCAATTATAGTTCAGTTGATGGGGATGCTCGTTCCATATTTTCAAAAACTACAGAAAGATGGAGAAAGTGGAAGAAATACTTTAAACCAAATAACAAGATGGCTTACAATAGGAGTATGTCTAGTTCAGGCTCCTTTCTACTTAGGCACTATAACGAATGAGTTTTTACCATATACACAATTTAGAAGTGCATATTATGTAGAACCTAATTCGGTTATGTTATGGCTGCCAAGTATAGTGATATTAGTAACAGGTTCATTATTCTCTA
>CAUQHD010000026.1:0-14038 GCA_963517805.1 uncultured Flavobacteriaceae bacterium
TCTTCATCAAGAAGAAGACTATCTTCAAGTGAAGTAAATAAAAATCTATGTGAAGTAAGTAAATCTTCAAGTGAAGTAAAAGTATCTTCACATGAAGGGAGCGTTCCCCAAGATGTAGGAAACGCTCCCCAAGATGTAGGAAAAAAATTCCTTATTCTATTGTAAAGCTTGCACCTATGTGGAACCATCTCCCTGGCATAGGCACCCCGAAAGCCTCGGTGTAATGCGTATTCGTAAGATTGCTGATGAGCAGATACACCTCGCTGTTTTTTCGGCGGTAGCTCAGTTTTTCGTCTATCAGGTTGTAGCTCTTTCCTGTGGTCTGGCGTTCTTGGTAGCGGTAGATGGTTTGGTTATAAATGTTTTGGAACAGCCTGTTTTCCATCTTCGCTATGAACTGATGTTTCAGGTTTTCTGCCGTATATTTAGAAAACTTGGCAGAATACTTCCCGCTGTTGTGCAGGTAGGTGTATGCCGCATGGAAAGTGGTCTGTATGGAAGGCAGGTGCTTCTCTGCGGAGAGTTCTGCCCCCTTGATATCCACAGAAATGATGTTCTCCGCTTTCCACTTTTCATGGGGCAGGTTCTTTACGAAGTCTATCATGTTATCTGTATTTCGGCGGAAGACACTTGCTTTAACATTGAAATTCCGAGTGTTAAAGGAATACCCAGCCTCCATAGACAAAGCTCTTTCGGAGACCAAGTTTTCGTTTCCTTCTTCGGTTCTGCTTTTATAATATAGGTCGGTATAAGTAGGCGTACGATGGACTTTGGCAATGTTTGCATAGATTTTATGCTGATTGTTAAAGCTAAAACCTACATCCAGCCCAGGGTAGAAATAATCTCCCATGCTGGAAAAACGAACCCAAGAGATACCAGGGATAATCTTCAATCTATCGGAGAAAAACGAGAAGTTATGCTCTAAAAACACCTGCGTGATGAAGCGCTGGTGGTTGCGCAGGTTGTTAGAAGCCAAGTTTTCGCTTCGTAGTTCCACGCCCACGCCGGTAGTCCCTATGGGGGAGAGGTAGCTTAGGTTTATTTCTCCTCCTGCATTGTTCCCTATGTGCATATTTCGGTAGAGTTCCGGTCTTTTTCTGTTCCAGAGGTACATGTCTTGTCCCCTGCGCCAGTAGAGAGCAGAATGAAGCCCTAAGTTATTAAACTTCTGGTGATAGCTGGCACTCACCACAGAAGTTTGTATTTCCTCGTATTGTTCTACAGCAGTAGGGCTTCCGTAGAAACCATTCGCCCCGAATTTCTTTTCTAAAAATCCTGCCTGTACGCCTATATTTCCGTTCGGGATAGCTATTTTCCCTTGGTAGAAAACATTTCTGATTTCGTAGTCTGTATTGTAGCGGTATCCTCCAGATGCAGCGGCATTGGTCTGAAATAGATTTTGGAAACCTTCACTCCCGAAAGTGCCGTTCAGACCAAGAGAATAAGTGGAGAAATCTGCCCCCTCTGCCCAGATTTTTGCTTTTTCTTTGGAGGAAGTTTTCGTAATGATATTGATAGCCCCCGCAAAGGCATTCTGCCCAAACCTTCTTGCTGCGGGACCTTTGATGACTTCTATTCTTTCTATAGAGCTGAGGTCTATGGGTATATTCAGAGAGTTGTGGGCTGTCTGGGAGTCATTCATTTGTATCCCGTTTAGTAAGATAAGCACCTGCCCGAATGTCCCACCCCTGAGCGAGATGTCAGACTGTACGCCATGAGGCCCTCGTCTTTGGATATCCAATCCTGAGAACTGCTGCAAGAGTTCATCTATGTTTCTAGCGGGAGAAGCTTCTATATCTTTTTTGGTAATGACTTCTATATTCTCTGAAACTTTCTGAAGCGGAGTACTAAGGAATTTCCCCTGAATAAGAATTTCATCTATTTCCTTTTCCTGCGCCTGAAAATGAATAATATTCACTAATAATAAAATGCTTAATAACTGTTTTTTCATAAAGATTAATTTACAGGCTGCAAATATAAATTATTTTAGAATTAGTGCTACATTTTTTAATTTTAAATAAAACATTACCTTTGCATGGTGCAAATTACCCAAGACCATTTAGATGAATTAGAATTTCCAAAACTGCTCAGCGAGATTGCCCCCTATGCGTACTCTCCTAAAATAGCAGCGGAGATTTTAGAAACCAAGCCTCAGCAAATAGATGTGGCTGTACCTCTCCTGAAAAAAACATCCGAATTTCTCAGTTCTTATGAGAGTGAGAATGCTATTCCCTTTGATGAATACGAGGATATAGAAGAAGAACTCCGCCTCATGCTGATAGAAAATTTCCGCTTGGAGGCAGGAGCTTTCATTAAGATAAAAAGAATAACCGAGCAGGTAGGAAAACTGCAGTCTTTCTTCCCAAAATTTGCGGAGATTTTTCCTCATCTTTCTGAGGAGGTCAGAGATTTGGAATTCAGAAAAGAAATTATTGATAAAATTTCGGCGGTTTTCAATCGTTTTGGAGAAGTGAAAAATGAGGCATCTCCATCATTAAAGGAAATAAGAGAAGAAATTTCTTTGGCGAAACGCGCTATTCAGGAGAATTTTAATAAATCGCTTACGCACTATGCCCAGCAGGATTTTTTGGATGAAATCCGCGAGAGCATCATAGATGACCAAAGAGTTTTGGCTGTAAAATCAGTGTTTAAAAAGCGGGTTTCGGGCAGGGTTCTCAGCATTTCTAAAACGGGTTCTATTACTTATATCCAGCCCGAAAGCGTGGTAAAACATTACTATCAGCTGAGAGAAAGCGAGGAAAGAGAAAAGAAAGAAATAGACCGGATTTTAAGAAAACTAACAGCAGAAATCGCTGAATTTCAGCCGGAATTATTCAGTTATCAAAAATACATTTTCAGCCTTGATATTACGAGAGCAAAGGCCTTGTTTGCCCAAAAGATAAATGGCGTTTTGCCTAAAATGAACAGACACAAGTCTCTGAAACTCATCAATGCCTTTCATCCTCTGCTTTGGATACAGAATAAAGCAGAAAATAAGGAGATATTTTCACAAACGCTGGAACTCACACAGCAGAATAGAATAATCTGTATATCAGGGCCTAATGCGGGAGGGAAATCCATTACTCTTAAGACCGTTGGACTGCTGCAATTGATGGTTCAATCGGGAATTTTGGTGCCCGTCCATCCTAAAAGTGAAATGTTTTTCTTTGACAAACTCATGACAGATATTGGGGATAATCAATCCATTGAAAATCACTTATCTACTTATTCTTCTCGGCTGAAAAAAATGAGCAAAATAGTAAGGGAAGCAGATGAAAATACCCTTCTGCTGATAGATGAGTTTGGAACCGGCTCAGACCCAGAGCTGGGAGGGGCTTTGGCAGAGGCTTTTCTGGAATATTTTTACGAGAAAAAGAGTTTTGCCATCATTACCACCCATTATACCAACATTAAATTGGTAGTGGAGCAGCTCCCTCACGCCCAAAATGCAGCAATGCTCTTTGATGAAGAAACGCTGGAGCCAATGTATAAGCTGGAAATCGGGCAGGCAGGAAGTTCTTTTACCTTTGAAGTAGCAGAAAAAAATAAAATCCCGAGATTCATCATCAATGCTGCTAAAAAGAAAGTAGAAAGGGAAGTGGTAGATTTAGACAAAACCATTGTAAAGCTTCAGCAGGAAAAATTTGAGGTAGAAAAATTAAAATCCCAACTAGTAGAAAAACAACAATTTACACAAAATAAAAAAGAAAATCTGCAAAAACTAAACGAGCAGCTCCAGCAGAAGCTCTACAACTTCCAAAAGCTGTATGAAGACGAACATAGAAAACTGCAGTTTGGGACTAAAATACAGACATTTATAGACAGCTATGCGAAGGGAAAATCCCGAAAAGAAGTAGTCAAAGATTTTGTGAAAATCTTGGAACAAGAGAAATATCGTAAGCAGGATTCGGATAAAACCGAGGCAGAAAAACTGAAAATCGTCAGACGAAAAGTCTCTCAGGAGCTTAAAAAAGACTCTGTAATACAGAATATTGCAAAAGTAGAAGAAAAAATACAAGAACAGAATAGAAAGGAACGGGCATTGTGGCTCAAAATAGGTCAGCGGGTGCGTATCATAGGAAGTACCAGCATAGGCACGATAGAAAAAATAGATACCAAAAACAATAAAGTAACGCTCAACTACGGACTTTTTACAACGCAGATAAGTGCAGATGAGCTGGAAAGAGTGTAAATAATAAATATTAAAACAAACAATATGACTTGGACTGAAGTGCTCTCACCGATAAAGAACTCCGAATATTTCATCACACTTTGGGAGAAAGTAAAACAGGAATACGCCGCTACGAAATGCTTTCCACCGAAGAATATGATTTTTAGGGCGTTAGAACTTACTCCTTTTGATAGTGTTCAGGTGATAATTATCGGGCAGGACCCTTATCATAATGATTTCCAAGCGAATGGACTTTGTTTTTCTGTATCAGACCAAGTTACGGCACCGCCATCGCTTAAAAATATTTTTAAGGAATTGGAAGAAGATTTAGGAATATCCAAAACTACCAATGAGCTGGACTCTTGGGCAGCGCAGGGCGTTCTAATGCTCAATGCTACGCTTACTGTGAGGGCGCACCAGCCTAACTCGCATAAAGATTTGGGCTGGGACAAATTCACAGATTTCATTATTCAGCAGGTTTCCGAGAAGAAAGAGAATGTAATCTTTGTGCTGTGGGGAGCTTTTGCACAGAAAAAACTAAACCTGATTGATGAAAAAAAGCATTTCGTAATTCAATCTGCTCATCCATCGCCTTTTTCTGTGCATAGGGGATTTTTCGGGAGCCGTCCTTTCTCTAAAATCAATGATTTTTTGGTTTCCAAAGGCAAGTCGCCTATTCGCTGGTAGTTTCCGGAGTTATTTTTAGTTTAATTTCTTTTTTGCTGAACTTTTCCAGCGAAATCTTCCATCCGTTGAAAACTGCCTGATTTCCGTATTTCTTCACAGGAATAGGGTTTTTACTCAGGTACAGCAGTCTCGGTCTGGTATAGACTCCCATCACTTCTACTACGGCTATATCGGCGGAGTATTCTTCTTCTTTTTTGACTTTAACGAAAGTAATGTTCATCTGCTGTTGTTCCAAAAATTGGTTTTCGCCTAATTTTAAAACCACGAAAGTAGCTTTTTCCTGTGTAGTTTTTTCATCAGGAGTTTTAGAATGCTGTGCGGAACAGCTTTTCATCAGCACAAAGAGGAATAAAACGCCCCAAAAATATTTTTTCATAACAAGCGGATATAAAAATAAAACGAAGTAAAAATAACAATTTCTTTCTGAAGTTTGCAAAACACATGCCCTAAAAATACTTTTTGTAAAGTGGAGATAAAAATCTATTTTTGTCGGATATTTATTTCATAATGGATATTATAAAAGACATCAGCGACTCTATTCATTTCTTTGCGAAGGAGTATTTTCCCGATCAGATGGTGCTTTCTGCACAAATCGCCCTTAAATTTCTCTTTCTGGCGGTAGTTTTTTTCGGAATGGACTTTCTCATCCGCAAGGTGGTGGGTATTTTACTGAAAATAGTTTCAGACCGTTCCAAAAGCCTGCGCATAAAAGCCATGATAGAGGCAGGCGTGCATAATGCTGTGGTACATTTCGTGCCGTGGTTTTTAGCTCATCTTTTTATCAAGGATATTTTCTGGCGACACCCGAAGAGCTACCAGCTTCTGGATTCTATTGTTTCCATTTTCGGGGCAGTAGTTTTCATAAAACTGATAGATACACTGCTGCGTTCCGTAGAGAAATACTTTGTTCTGAAAAACGACCAATATAGAGTAACTACTTTCAGGGCGATATACAATGTCGCGAAACTCCTCGGCTATACTATTCTCTTTTTGGTGGTGGTTTCTATGCTTATGGGCGTTACGGTTTCTACGGTTTTAGGATACATCGGAGCGTTTACGGCGGTTATTCTCCTTATCTTCCGAGATACGATACTAGGTGTCATTACCGGACTGCATGTTTCCATATCCAAAAGCCTGAAAGTAGGCGACTGGATAGGCATCAAAAAATACGATATAGAGGGGACGATACAAGAAATAAACCTGCTGACAACCAAGATACAAAACTTTGATAAAACCGTCTCTACCATCCCTACTTATGACCTGCTGAGCACAGAGATTAAGAACATCCAGATAATGTACGAGGGGAACTACCGGCGCATCAAACGGGCGGTGTATTTTAATATTAAATCTTTCAGGTTTATAGATGATGAGTTCTATGAAAAGCTGAAAAGCATCAACCTTATTTCTGATTATCTGGAAAAAAGATACGCACAGATAAAAGCCGAAAGAGAAAAAATCCCTAACGGACAGCGGGTAATCAATGGAAAACAACTGACCAACATAGGTGTTTTCAGGATTTATACGCTTAATTATCTCCAAAATAATCCCCACATTTCCCAAAAGGATATCCTGCTGGTGCGCCAGATGGAAATCACCCCGCAGGGCATGCCGCTGGAGATTTACTGCTTTACCAACAAGGCTGGGATGAAGGACTACGAGCAGATACAGGCGGATATTTTTGACCATATCCTCACTGCCGCCGCCGAATTTGATTTGGAAGTCATGCAGATGACACTAAAATAAAACCTCAGTCCATAAAACTGAGGTTTTTTTCTTGTTTTATAGCTTTCATATCATCTCGAAGCATATTTATATCATTAAAAAGCATATTCGGATGATTAAAAAGTATATAAATATCATCTTAGAGCATATTTATATCATTAAAAAGCATATTCGGATGATGAAAAAGCATATAAATATCATCTCAGAGCATATTTATATCATTAAAAAGCACCTTCGGATGATGAAAAAGCTCCTTTGGATGTTATTTTTTATCTTCCGAAGGCTTGTTTTGCTCCTTGTTTTCTTGTTTTTTTCTCGGTTTAGCAAAAAACTGCTTCAGCTCACGATGTTTGTCTTCATATCCATCTATATTAATACCTGCCTTATAGCCTGTGTAGGCATAGTCATTTAGAGCATCTTGGTGGTTGTCATAGTCATGCAGGATTTTAGCATTTTTTAGTTTCAGTGTTAGAATTTCTAATCTATTTAGATAATTCTCATAGAGTTTTCTGCTGTTAAAATCTTTTTCGAACTCGTGCCAGTCTACATCCTGAGAAGCAAGATTGGGCATGGATTTCATAAAATCATACACTTTATTGATGAAAAGTTTATTCTGCTCATTTACGCGTCCATACCGGTGTCTTTCCTCTGGTGACAGAGTTATGTTCAACGGACTCAGCGCTTGTTCTAATTGGTTCATCGCTTGTTCCACTGCATTTACTTGCTGCGGATCTAAGTGAAAGTTGTTTAAATCTTTAAGACTCATAATATTTTAATTTTTTAAGATTTAACAAATATAGAAATCTTTTCGGAAAAAACTAAATTTCAGCATATTTTATCCCTCCGGAGGAATAAAACGCAGCTCCCGACCTATAAAACGCCCTAAAGAAATAAAAAAATAAAAATCCGCTTCCGCTCGGTTATTTGTTTTATCTTTGTCCCATGACTACGAACGAAGACAAAAGGCTCTATCTGATAGATGCTTATGCAATGATTTTCAGAGGATATTACGCCTTTATTAAAAATCCAAGGCTGTCCAGCAAAGGGCTGGATACCTCGGCGATATTTGGTTTTACGAACTCACTTATTGAACTGATAAAACGAGAAAACCCGCCACATTTGGCTGTGGTTTTTGATGTCGGTAAAGATAATGTCCGTACCGAAGATTTTTCTGAATATAAAGCCAATAGAGCCGAAACTCCTGAGGCGATAAAGATAGCCGTTCCGTATATTCACCAGATTTTGGAGGCGATGCATATTCCTATTTTGGGAATGGAGGGCTATGAGGCGGATGATGTGATAGGAACTATTGCTGTAAAGGCAGAAAAACAGGGTTATCAGGTCTTTATGGTTACGCCTGATAAGGATTTTGCGCAGCTCGTTACCGAGAATATTAAAATTTACAAACCAGCTACCAAAGGTGGCAGCGTGGAGATTTTAGGAATTCCAGAAGTTTTGGAAAAATACGAGATACAAGACCCTAAACAAGTGATAGATTTCCTTGGAATGATGGGCGATGCGGTGGATAATATCCCTGGGCTGGAAGGCGTAGGAGAGAAGACCGCGAAGAAATTCCTCCAAGAGTTTGGTTCTATGGAAAATCTCTTGGCGAATACCGATAAACTCACAGGGAAACTCCGTGAAAAGGTAGAAAATTCGGCAGAGAGAGGGCTTTTGTCAAAGAAACTGGCGACCATTCTTACAGATGTTCCAGTGGAGTTTGAACACGAGAAATATCATTTAGAAAAGCCTGATTTTCCGAAGCTGAAAGAGATATTTGATGAAATAGAATTCAAACGACTGTACGAAAATCTGTATAGAATTTTCCATTCAGAGGCGGAAAACCAAGCATCAGAGACAGAAAAAGCAACACCGAAGGCAAAAAATGCTGGTCAGGAGGCTGTTCAGCTGGATCTTTTTGCTAATTATGAGGATTCGCAGGAGGCATCTCTGTTTTCCTCTTATGCAGGGATAGAAAACACGGATCATCTTTATCAATTTATTGATAATGAGAAGGCTCAGAGAATATTGGTGCAAAATTTATTGGGACAAAAGGCAGTTTGTTTTGATACGGAAACGACTTCGCTCAATGAATTTGAGGCGGAACTTATCGGGATGAGTTTTTCTTACCGAAAAGGCTTGGCGTATTATGTTCCCATTCCCGAAAATAGAGAGGAAGCCCTCGCGGTGCTGGATATTTTCAAGCCGTTTTTTGAAAGCGAAGAAGTGTTGAAAATAGCACACAATTTTAAATTTGATTATAAAATCCTTGCGCAGTACGATGTGGAGATTAGAGGAGAGCTTTTTGATACGATGATTGCTCATTATCTTCTAAATCCAGACGGAAGGCACGGAATGGACTATTTATCAGAAATTTACCTAAAATATCAGCCTATTTCCATAGAAAGTTTGATTGGTAAAAAAGGCAAAAACCAAAAAACACTGAGGGAAATCAGCCTTGAAACTCAGACCAATTATGCAGCGGAGGATGCGGATGTTACTTTCCAGCTTTATGAGGTTTTTTCTCCACAGCTGAAAAAGGAAAATCTGGAAGAATTATTCCATAAAGTAGAAATGCCGCTGATGAAAATCCTCGCAAAGATGGAGCTGGCGGGAATTTCGCTCGATACAGACTGGCTTTCTAGGGAAAGTGTGGATTTAGAAAACGACCTTAGAGAGCTGGAACAGAAGATTTTTGAACTTTCTGGCGAGGAGTTTAATATGAACTCTCCCAAGCAGTTAGGCGAAATTCTTTTCGAGAAATTAAAATTAGACCCAAAGGCGAAAAAGACCAAAACAGGGCAGTATTCCACATCGGAGGAGGTTTTGCAGAAACTCGCTTATAAACACGAGATTATTCAGCACATTCTGAAATACCGAACTTACCAAAAACTAAAATCCACCTATGTAGATGCACTTCCGTCTGAAATAGAACCAAAGGATAATAGGGTGCATACCACATTTTCGCAGACTACAGCGGCTACGGGAAGGCTCTCCAGCCTAAATCCTAACTTGCAGAATATCCCTATCAGAACAGCCAGAGGACAGCAGATTCGTGGAGCTTTCGTGGCGGAGGAAGGCAAGAAAATAATTTCAGCCGATTATTCGCAGATAGAGCTGAGGCTGATTGCTGAGCTTTCTGGCGAGGATAATATGATAAAAGCCTTCCAAAACGGCGAAGATATCCACGCTTCTACGGCTTCTAAATTGTTCAAAATTCCACTTGACCAAGTAGATAAAACCCAGCGAAGCCAAGCCAAAACCGTGAATTTCGGGATTATCTATGGGCAGGGAGCTTTTGCATTGGCGGAGCAGACAGGACTTTCGCGAACGGAGGCCAAACAAATGATAGATTCCTACTACGAAAACTATCCGAAACTAAAAATCTTCATGACCGAGCAGGTAGAAAAAGCACGAAAAAACGGCTTTGTGGAGACTATTTTAGGAAGAAAAAGACACTTGAAAGATATTAATTCTAATAATTTCGTGGTGAGAGGGCACGCCGAGAGAAACGCCGTAAATGCGCCTATCCAAGGGAGTGCGGCCGATGTTATAAAAATAGCGATGATAGACATAGACAAAGCCTTGTCCGAGGGCGGTTTTAAAACAAAAATGCTCTTGCAGGTTCATGATGAGCTCTTGTTCGAGGTACCAGAGGAAGAAATAGAACCGATAAAAGCCCTAATAAAAGAGAAAATGGAATCCGCAGTGAAGACAAAAGTTCCTCTAATCGTGGAAGTGGGCGTAGGGAACAACTGGCTGGAAGCACATTAGAAAAGATGAGGTTGGGATTAACTTAAAAATTTTATATTTTTGAAGAAATAAAATAGATAGATTATGAAAAAGAGTTTTTTAATTTTTGTTATGTTTTTCGTGTGGAATTTATTTTCTGCACAGAAAAATTTTTTAGACCAGCCTTATATCGAGGTATCAGCCTCAGCAGATACGCTGGTGGTTCCTGATAGGATTTATGTTTCTATTACCCTAAACGAAGCCGATTCTAAAAATAAAAAGTCGGTAGAGGAGCAGGAAAAACAGTTAGAAACGATTTTAAAGAAATTAAAAATAAATACAGACAAGGATTTGTCAGTTTTGGGCTATTCTAGTGATTTTAAAAAATATTTTTTAAAAGGACAGAGTATTCTAAAGACTAAAAAATATTCTCTTCTTGTAAGAGATGCTTACACTTTGGGAAATGTCATCATCAGCTTGGAGGAAGCAGGGATTTCTAATACAGAAGTAGAAAAAGTAGAATATTCTAAATCTAAGGAACTTTTATTAGAATTAAAGTCAGAAGCGGTAAAAAGATCAAGAATAACTGCCGATAAACTTGTAAAACCACTTAACCAAAAAGCAGGGAAGGCGTTATATATTTCTGTAAATGAATCAGGAGTAGAAAAAATAACAAGAGCTGTAACAGGAGCTTCTTTATATGGAGTTCCAGGAGGAGCTTCAAAAATTTATGCTTCAGAAGATTTTTTAAGAAAACTTGATTTTGAGAAGATAAAATTTTTTGCAGTAGTCAGAGTGAAATATCAATTAGACTAAAAATCAAGAAGAAAGGCTGTTCTATAAGGAAACTCTTGGGAGCAGTCTTTTTGTATGAATTTTTTTCATGAAATTTTTAATCATCATTCCCACGCATAACGAGGAAGAAAATATTCTCCTCACGCTAAATTCTCTGAAATCACAAGGGTTTCAGGATTTTACCTGCGTCATCGTGAATGACGGCTCCACGGATAGAACGAGGGAAATGGTAGAGGGATTTGTAGATAAGAAGCAGTTTCAGCTCATTAATTTAGAAAAATCTGCCCATTCGCCTGGTGCGAAGGTGGTTTCTACATTTTACAAAGGTCTTTCTTCGCAGAATTTAGATGATTTTGATGTAATCTGTAAATTTGATGCTGATATTATTTTTCCAGAGAATTATTTAGAGGAAATTAACAAGATTTATGAAGAAAATCCAAAAGCAGGAATGGTTTCGGGTTTAGTTTATATTAAAAAAGATGAAAACTGGGTTTTTGAGAATATTTCCTCTAAAAACCATGTGCGAGGCCCGATAAAATCATATCGCAAGGAATGTTTTTTACAAATGGGAGGTCTTCGGGAAGTTTTGGGCTGGGATAATATCGATGTGATGCTCTGCCAGATGCATGGATATCAGGTGGTTACGAATAAATCCCTTTGGGTAAAGCATCTGCGCCCTACGGCGTATAAATACAAAAACGCAAAAGCAAAAAAACTTGGCGAATATTTCTATAACATTGGGCTGGATTTTCCTCTCGCATTCATCTCCTCGGCGAAGTCTTCGTTTAAGAATGGAAGTCTTTCAGAGTTTTTTATCACGATGAAAACTTTCCTGAGCCAAAAACAAGACAGAAAACTCTCCCGCGAGGAAATAAAATACATAAGAAACCTGCGATGGAGAGAAATTTTAAAAAAATTCTGAAAACTTTGTGAAAAAACAAATTGCCTATATAGAAATAGATACTCATGCCGAGATTGCAGAAAATTTTGCAGAATTAATCAAAAATTCAGAGAAATTTTCTATGGATTTTTATTTTTCAAAAAAAATCTTGGGCAGGCTAAATTCTTCTGAAATAGAAAATATTATAGAAACCGAGCCTGAAAATCTTTTAGAAAAGCTGAAAGGAAAGTTGTACGATTTGGTGATAATAGGAACGGCGCACCGCTATTTTCATATTTTCAAAAAAATCACGGAAAAATTTCCTGCGGCGATTATCTGTCATAATCTTAATTTTATAGAAGTTCCGCGAAGAGTTTTGCTGAAAAATATCGTGGAGAAAGATTTTACTTTTAGAATGAAACTGCTTCTGAAAGAAGGGCTTTTGTCTAAATCAGAAGTTTATAAAAAAGCAAAATTTCTTTGGGTACTTGATGAAAATTTAGAAAAAACCTTGGATATAGAGCATTCAAGAAAGGAAACACATTTCCTGCCTGTTTTCTTTGGTGAAAAGCCGAAAACTGCTAAAAAATCAGAAGAAAAGCTCATCGTAGTTCCTGGGGAAGTTTCCCAAAAACGAAGAGATTATTCCAAAATAATGGAACAGCTGAAAGAATTTAAAAAAGATATTCCGTACAGAATCGTTTTCCTCGGAAAGGCAGGTGAGGAGGAACTTGCGAAGATACAGGAATCTGAAAAACAGCTTCCACAGAATATAAAAATAGAATATTTCCGAGAGAGAATTCCTAAAAATATTTTTGAAAACTATCTGGAAAAGGCGGATTTCCTCTGGTGTCCTTTGAAAATGAAAACTTCTTTTTTTGGAGTGGAGGAGATTTATGGAGAAACTAAAATGTCAGGAAATATCGGCGATGCGGTCAGATTTATAAAACCTGCAGTGTTTCCTGCGGGATACCAGTCTCGCAGTCCTTTTATCATTAAAGAAAACGAAAATATAGAGCAGATTTTTTCTGATTCCACGAATTTTTCTGAAAATTCTTTTGAAAACTTCACAAAAGAGAAAATAGTTTTACAGTTAGAGAAAATTATTTTAAATTCGCTAAAATTTAACGAAAAATAATGAAAGATACTCAATCTGGTATTGCACTGCTTCCGTTCTTGGTGTTTGTGATTATATTTTTGGGAAGTGGAATTATTCTTGATGATTTCTATGCTTTTCCGGCTTCTGTGGCGGCACTCTGCGGAGTGATTTCTGCATTTTTACTCCCAAAAGCTGGTTTTCAAGAAAAACTAAAATTCTTCATGAAAGGCTGTGGCGAGGAAAGTATCATCACCATGTGTATTATCTATCTTCTTGCGGGAGCTTTTTCGGCTGTGTCCAAGGCGACAGGGAGCATAGATGCGGTGGTTTTCTTCGGTTCGCAGTATTTTTCTGCACAGTATATTCCTTTGGGCGTGTTCTTGATGGCATCGTTTTTATCCGTTTCGGCAGGGACTTCTGTGGGGACGATAGTGGCTCTTACGCCGATAGTTATGGGGTTTGCAGAAAATACACAAACGGATATCAATGTAGTGGCGGCGAGTCTGCTCTGTGGCGCTATGTTTGGGGACAATCTTTCTTTTATTTCGGATACGACTATTGCGGCTACGCAGAGTCTTGGCTGTCAGATGAAAGATAAATTCCGAACCAATATTATGATTGCGTTTCCTGCGGCGGTGATTGCGGCGGTGATTTTCATCTTCTTGGGCGGAAATTCTTCTTCTGTGGTTTTAGAAAGTCAAACTTCTGGAAGTCCTTCTATTTGGCTCATTGTCCCGTATTTATTGGTGATTGTGCTTTCGGTTTTGGGTGTGAATGTTTTTCTGGTGCTGCTTGTAGGAGTTCTTCTTAGCGGAATTATCGGCATCTCGATAGGAAGTCTTTCTTGGCTGGATTTTTCCAAGAAAATCTATGAAGGTTTTTCGGATATGAATGAGATTTTTCTTTTGGCTTTATTGACTGGCGGACTCGCGGGAATTGTAGAAAATATGGG
>CAUQHD010000027.1:0-13975 GCA_963517805.1 uncultured Flavobacteriaceae bacterium
TGGTATTGATAACCCATGAGGTCTGGCATTCATCACCGCTGAATATCCCAAAACGAATATTCGTATTTCCTATATTGACTACTAAAGTTTTGCTCATTTTCGTGTATTTTTGAAAGATTATTTATTTCACTTCCAAGAAGTTATCCTCTGGATTTACATCGGCTAATCTTTGGGTAAAATCTATTCCCATAGCCTGAAGTTTTTCCTTCCCGAAAGGTATGGTAAAGGTGTAGTGATTCGCTGTCCAGTTCCAATAACCAAGAGTAGTAAAATTCCCAAAGAAATCCGATTTCTTAGGCTCTCTCATCATATTGAGCGGAATGTGATAGTTCACTATTTTGTTGTCTTTTGTCAATACAGAAAAGTCTATCGGCATTGGGATTGTTCCTTTATTAACAAGGGTAACGGTCGTAAATCCATCGCCGTATTTTACATCTTTTATCGCATAGTCTATGGTTTTAGTAGTGTTTATCCAATAATGATAAAACCATTTCAGATCCATTCCCGAAACTTTCTGCGCTATATGCATAAAATCACGCCCAGTAGGGTGTTTCATAGACCATTCATCATAGTATTTTCTCATGATTTTAGACAAAGTCTCTTCGCCTACGATATAGCCCAATTCTACTAAAAACAGCTCGCCTTTGGTGTAAGATGCCACGCTGTAAGCCGAACCGTGGTCGTGGTGGTCAGCTAGCCAAACTGCTGGTTCTTCTATTTTTCTTTTCGTGAACGCCACATAGCTCTGGATAGCATCCATGAAAGGATTAGGCTGCGGCTGAGCTGGCGGGAACAATCGATAAAGAACAAAATCCTGTGCATAAGTCGTAAAACCTTCATCCAGCCAAGGAGCCATGCTCTCATTGGTCGCAAGCATCTGCTGATACCAAGAATGCGCCCCCTCATGCACCATCAGACTCACAAGGCTTTCCAAGTCTTTCGCCTCGCCCAGCATCAGCGTACACATTCCGTATTCCATACCACCATCTCCCCCTTGGATAAAGCTGTAGCTTGGATACGCATATCTTCCAAAAGTAGCATTCATGATTTGGAAAAATTTCACAGCAAGAGGTTTTGCTTCTTCCCAATATTTTGTTTTTTCTGATTTTTGATAAACGAAATATAGTTTAGGCCCATCGATTACGGTCATCTCTTCCACCGAAAAATCTGGGTCTGCCGCCCAAGCGAAATCCAAAATATTTTTGGCTCTCCATCTCCAAGTTGCCTTTCCGTTTCTATCTTCTTTGATTGTAGGATTTTGAACATATCCTTTCACTTCATTAGGGTTTTGGAGTGTTCCTCCTGCTCCGATGACATAGTCTTTGTCAATATTGATTGTCACATCAAAATCTCCAAACGGCGCATGAAATTCCCTTCCTACATAGTCAAAAGTCGCCCAGCCGTCATAGTCGTATTCTGCGATTTTAGGATACCACTGGGACATAGACATTTCCACGCCTTCTCGGTTGTTTCGCCCTGCTCTTCGGATTTGGTGTGGAATCACCGCATCCCAGTCCATCGTAAAAGTCGTAGTGGAATTTGGTTTCAGCGGTTCATTCAGATAAACTTTCATTATGGTTTCCTGAACTTCGAATTTTAGTTCTTTGTCTTTTTGTTTTATCCAGTTTATTTTCTGGCTTCCCTCTTCATTAGCAGGAATAGAAGCCAAACGAGAGACTGGTTTCCCATTTACTTTGGTCATCAGACGCCCGTCTGCATTCAGCCCTTGGTTGGTCACCCTTTGGTCCATCATAGAATTAGGCTTAAAGGCATTCCAATACAAGTGAAAATACACTACTCTCAGCTCATCAGGCGAGTTGTTCGTGTATTCTATGCTCTGTTTTCCGTGGTAAGAATAGTTAGACGCATCTACATCGATGTTCATTTTGTACTTCACATATTGCTGATAATAAGCTCCTTTCTGAGCAGACAGCATGAATGAAAAGCAAAAGCCGATTAGTAAAATTACTTTTTTCATATTTATAAATTATTGTTTATTTCTTCTGTAAAAATATTTTTATATAAAGTGTAAATCATCGCATTCCAAAAAGGAAAAGTAAGCGCATATCCCACCAGAAACACAAATACACCGAGATAACTCACAAATGCAGTCCCGATGACACAAATTAGTAGCGTTAAAAAATTCCGACGCATCGCCTGAAAACTTGTAACCATAGCCGTTCCCAAAGGTTCATTCTTGAAATACATCAGCGGAGAAACAAAAAGCGTAAGCATCACCCAAAGTGGTGCTGGAAAGACCAATTGACTCATAAATCTATAAATCATCATCCATAAAATGTAATATACAGCATATTTTATAAAGTTAGCTCCTTGATAACCTTCAAACAAATCACCCAAAACAGGCTCTTCCTTGTTGTCTATTTTCTTAAAAATCTTGAAAAACCCTATATGCAGAGGAAAAACCAGCCCAGAGCAAAAGACACTCAATAAAGAAAACAGCATCACATCTTTTGAACGAACCAGCTCATTTAATTTATTAACATACGCCTGCATATCCGTTACTGATTGCAGTTCCATGAATTTTTCCCAAACGCCCAAATAATTCGCCAGACCATATGTCAACAACATAAATAAGCCAAAATACAACACTGAAAATGCGATATTAAACCTCATCACCGATTTCCAATAATCAAACGCCTCACTGAAAATCTGCCCTGTATCTATTTTTCGTTCCATTTTTATTCTATTTTATGCAAAAATAAAGTTTTAGTTTTATTTTTGCACTATGAAAAATTTTCAAGGCTCTTTTGAGAAAATGAACTTCCTCTCTGCGAATAAACTTCCTTTCTTTTTCATGATTGATTTTTTGGCTCAAAATATCATCATTCTCGAAGAAAAAGATTTGGAAAAGGCAGATATTTTCATCAAATTTCCTGACTTCAAATTTGAAAAACCCATTCAAAATTCAGAAAAAAATATCTTCTGGGAAAATTTCCCACAGAGCAAGAAAGATTACCAAAAAGGCTTTGAAATAGTTCAAAAAAACCTCAAAGGCGGAAATTCCTACCTTGCCAACTACACCTGCCAGACGGAGATAAAAACCAACCTTTCTTTAAAGGAAATTTACAAAATTTCTGATGCGAAATACAAAGTCTATTATGATGACCAATTTGTATTTTTTTCGCCAGAGACTTTCGTGGAAATCAAGGAAAACAAGATTTTCACCTATCCGATGAAAGGCACCATAGATGCCTCGGTAGAGAACGCTGTCAATGTTCTAAAAGAAGACAAAAAAGAACTTGCCGAGCATTATACCGTGGTGGATTTACTGCGAAACGACCTGAGCATGGTGGCAGACAATGTCCAGCTGGAAGAGTTCCAAAGGATAGATTTTATCAAAACCCGCCAAAGGGATTTATACGCCATGAGTTCCAAAATTTCAGGAGAGCTAAAACCTGAATTTCAGCAAAATATAGGCGACATTCTCCAAAAACTGCTTCCCGCAGGGTCTATTCTGGGCGCACCGAAAATGAAGACTTTGGAGATTGTTTTAGAAGCGGAAAATTACCAAAGAGGCTTTTACACGGGCGTTTGCGGCTGGTTCGATGGCGAAAATCTGGACAGCTGTGTGATGATCCGCTTTATAGAAAAAGAAAACGAAAAATTCTACTTCAAAAGTGGCGGCGGAATCACCCATATGAGCCAGCTGGAAGATGAATATCAAGAAATGAAAAATAAAATATATGTCCCAATTTATTGAAAGCATAAAAGTAGAAGACCAAAAAGCATTCTTATTAGACCTTCATCAGCAGAGGGTTCGCGAGACTTTTGCACATTTCGGGAAGGAGTGCTGTATAGATTTAGAAAAGATTTTCAAGGACTTAGAGCATGATGAAGATGGACTCTACAAACTGCGCATTGTGTATGATTTGGAGGGAAATTTCAAATCTCAAATGCTCCCTTATGCATTTCCTGAAATAGAAACTTTTGAGCTGGTGGAGAATAATGATTTTTCATACGATTTCAAATTTGCAGACCGCACAGAATTTGAAAAAATGAAGAAAAAAGCCCGAGCGCAGGAAATCATCATCGTGAAAAATGGGCAGATTACGGACACTTCTTTTTCTAATCTTCTGTTCCTAAAAAAACAAACTTGGTACACGCCTAAAAGTTTCTTGCTCAATGGCGTTCAGCGGCAAAACCTCCTAAAACAAGGAATAATAAAAGAAACGGAAATCACCCTACAAAACTTAAACGAATTCTCTCATTTTCAGCTCATTAATTCCATGAATGAATTCAACCAAGATTTTGTGTATTCCATAGAAGAGTTAAAATAAATCATCGTTTTTCCTTGAAAAAATCACTGACCAAAAGTGAACATTCTTCCTCCAAAACACCTGTGATGATTTCTGTTTTAGGGTGGAGTTCTATTCCTTTGTTTAGAAAACCGCGCTTTTCGTCTCTTGCTCCGATGACCAAGCGGGAAATCTGCGACCAAAACAAAGCTCCAGCACACATCACACATGGCTCCAGAGTCACATACATCGTGCAGTCTTTCAGGTATTTACCACCAAGAAAATTGGCTGCTGAGGTTATACTCTGCATTTCGGCATGGGCTGTGATGTCGTTTAGCCGTTCGGTGAGATTATGGCCTCTGGCAATAATTTTATTATTACAAACTATCACACAGCCTATCGGAACTTCCTCTTCTTCAATGGCATAGCGAGCCTCTTGGAGAGCAACTTTCATAAAATATTCGTCAGAAAACATATTTCTAAATGTTTCAGCAAAAATAAAGATAAATTCTTTAAACATTTCTTTTGGTTTATAAAGGATGAAATTTTTATCATTGAAAATCAATTCTTTATAAGAAACAAATAAACTTGGAAACTTTTTTCTTTTTTTGTTTCCAGGTTTTTATATATTTGCAAAGCAAAATCAGACAAAATATGAAAGACACTATATTAGAGAAATCAAAGGAACTATTCCTGAGGAATGGCTTTAAGACCGTTGGGATGGATGATATTGCACAATCTCTTCATATTTCGAAAAAGACCATTTATCAGTATTTTCCATCAAAAGAAGATTTAGTAAAGGCTACTTTGGATTATGTGTATAATCTGGCTTTCAGCAAAATTGCAGAAATATCAGGAAAATGCGAAACCGCTATCCTTGAGCATTTCAAAATCAAAGAATCAATAGATGGTATTTTAGGGAAAGATTTTGAAACATCTCCTTGTTTTTTTCAGCTCAAAAAATATTACCCAGAGCTCTGTTATGAATTTGAAAAAAAACGCTGCAAGGATGTGAAAAACCATATCGAAAACAACATAAGTGAGGGAATAAAACAGGGAGTCTACCGAAAAAATCTGGATAAAACTTTTCTTGCCGCCCAGTTTATCGCGGGAAGTGATGCCATTGATTTGTATGAAAAATTCCCAGAAGAATTAGGAAAAAGTATATCAATGAAAGAGCACGATAACAAATTTTTAGAATTTTATCTAAGGTCAATCGTAACGCCAAAAGGTTTAGAAATAGTAGAAAATTTAATAAAAAATGAAAATGAAATATAGTTTATCAATAGCTTTGGCTTTGCTGAGCTTCTTCCCAAAAGCGCAGGAAGAGCTGACTCTCAGCAAAGCGGTTAATTATGCCCTAGAGCATAAAGCAGAGGCTGTAAAAGCCAAATTAGAATACGAAAACGCAGAGTACCAGATAGAGCAAGTGCGCGCAGCTACACTTCCACAGGTGAATGTCACAGGAAGTCTCACATACAACCCTATTCTACAACAGTTGAGCTTCATGGGAAATCAAGTAAAAATAGGTAACCCATGGCAGACTTCAGCGGGAATTTCCGTTACTCAGCAGTTGTTCAACCAAAGTGTTTTCATCGGTCTGAAAGCAGCCAAAACCACTCGTGAGTTTTATGCTATCAATCAGCAACTTACCAATGAAAACCTGATAGAAAAAGTAGCTACAGCTTACTATCAAGTTTATCAAACACAACAGAAACTAAAAACTGTGGAAACCAACCTAAACAGCACCACCAAAACCAGAGACATCATAGAAGGACTGTTCAAAAGTGGTCTTGCGAAAAAAATAGATTTAGATAGAACCAATGTAGCAGTGAACAACCTAAAAGCCTCTAAACAGCAGATTTTAGATGCGCTACAACTGCAAGAGCATTCCCTAAAATTCATGATAGGAATGGATATCAATAAAGCCATTGTGATGCCAGATGACACCTTTGATGCGACGCCTGCCCTTCTCGGAGATGAAGCAAGCGTGGAGAATAGAACGGAAATCAAAGTTATCAATAAACAACTGGAACTCTTGGAGCTTGACAGAAAAGCTAAAGAAGCGGAATACTATCCTACTTTGGCGCTTTCAGGGAATTTTGGCTACACTGGAGTGGGAAAAGAATTTCCTTGGTTCAGTAAAGATGCCCATACATTCTACTACAGCACGGCGAGCATTGGGCTAAGTCTGAATATTCCTATTTTCAATGGATTTTCTACAAGATCTAAACTTCGCCAAACCGATGTAAGCATCAGAAAAGCTGAAGTGGAAAAAAGAGAAGCAGAACTGGCAATCAGCCTAGATATAGAAAACGCTAAAACACAGATTAACAATAGTTTAATCACTATCAACACACAAAAAGAAAATGTAGATTTAGCGAAAAGTGTTTTAGAAAACACACAAAATAACTATAAATATGGGCTTTCTACACTTACCGATTTATTGGATGCAGAAAAAGCCTACGCAGATGCACAAAACAACTATACTAACGCTCTGCTGGAATACAAAATAGCTGAAATAAAACTAATAAAATCAAGAGGAGAACTAAATACATTAACAAAATAAATTTAAATAAAAATGAAAAAAACAATCATAACAATCGCTTTAATCGGAGCTTCAATCGCTGGAATTGTCTTCGTTTTAAATAAAAATAAAGAAAAAAGTGAGCAGGCAACAGCCATCGTAGCAGAGAAAAACGCCAATGTAGCCGTAAGAGCGGACATTGTAGATTTCAGAAGCGTGAATACTCAATACGAAGCCAACGGAACTTTCCAAGCCAAGCAGGAAGTTGCTCTTTCTGCTGAAACTCAAGGGCGTGTAATTCGTGTTTTAGTAAACGAAGGAAGCCGTGTAGGCGCTGGGCAGGTTCTTGCCATCATCAAAGGTGAGCAGCAGAATGTAAATGTACAAAATGCACAGGCAGTCTATAACAACGCCCTAGCCGAAGTGAAGCGTTTCGAGAGTGCTTACGCTTCAGGAGGTGTGACCAAGCAGCAGCTTGACCAAGTTCGCCTCCAAGCACAAACTGCTAAAAACAGCCTTCAAAGCGCACAGCTTAGCGCTTCTGATGTGAATGTAAGAGCTTCGTTTTCAGGAGTTATCAATAAGAAAAATATAGAGCCAGGTTCTTTCGTGGCGCCAGGGCAGGCTTTATTTGAAATCGTAAACATCGGCTCACTTAAATTAGAAGTAAAAGTAGATGAAAAACACATCGGTTCTGTGAGAGTAGGACAGACCGTAGAGGTTTCTTCTTCGGTTTATCCAGATGAAAAATATTCTGGAGTGGTTACCTTCGTAGCTCCAAAGGCCGATGCCAGCCTAAACTTCCCAGTAGAAGTGGAAATTAAAAATAATACCAACAACACCCTAAAAGCGGGAATGTACGGAACGGCATATTTCGGAGAGAAAGAAAACAGCCAAGTTCTGACCGTGCCGAGAACAGCCTTTGTGGGAAGTGTGAGTTCTAACCAAGTTTATGTCATCAAAAATGGAAAAGCAGAGCTGAAAACCATCACCTCAGGAAGAAACTTCGGAGATTATATAGAAGTGCTTTCTGGACTATCCAAAGGCGACCAAGTAGTAACCACTGGACAAGTGAATCTTTCTGACCAAACTCCAGTAGAAATCATCAAATAAATTAGAAAATTATGAATTTACCTGAAATATCCATAAAGCGTCCGAGTATCATTCTCGTTCTCTTTATCATCCTTACCTTGGGAGGGATTTTCTCTTACAGCCTTCTCGGCTATGAGCTTATCCCAAAAATGGAGACCAACACCATCACTGTGCAGACAGTTTACCCTGGGGCATCTCCTTCTGAGGTAGAAAATACCGTGACCAAAAAAATAGAAAATGCGGTATCTTCTATGGAAAATGTAAAAAAAATAGAAGCTAAATCCTTTGAGAGCTTGTCACTGGTGGTCATTACCCTAAATACAGGAGCGGATGTGAATTTCCTGATGACCGATGCCCAAAGAAAAATAAACGCCATCGTCAGCCAGTTGCCAGATGATGCCAAAACACCATCTTTGAATAAATTCTCTCTGGATGATGTACCTATTATGAACCTTTCGGTGACTTCCAAAATGTCTGAAAAAGAACTCTATGATCTTTTAGACAAAAAAATCCAGCCTATTTTTTCCCGTGTGAATGGAGTTGCACAGGTGACTATGGTGGGTGGTCGGGAGAAAGAAATCCAAGTGAACATTCACCCTGAAAAATTAGAAGGCTACGGGCTGTCTATCGCTCAGGTTCAGCAGATTATCGCAGCATCCAACTTGGACTTCCCAACAGGAAACGCCAAAACGAGAGAAAAACAGACCATCATCCGTCTAATGGGTAAAATAGGTTCTGTAGAAGAAATGAGAAGACTGCCTATCACTACGCCTTCTGGAATGATGATTCGCCTTGGAGATATCGCAGATATACAGGATGGCGAGAAAGATGTAGAAAAAATCGCGAGAATCAACCAAAAAAATACCATCCTCTTACAGGTTACCAAGCAGTCTGATGCCAATGCCGTGGAGGTAAGTGAAGCCATCAAAAACACTATAAAAACCGTAGAAAAAGACTACGAAAAACAAGGAATAAAATTAGAGATAGCGAATGACACTACAGATTACACACTGAATGCCGCGAATAATGTGATTTTTGACTTGTTCCTAGCTATCGCTTTGGTAGGATTTATCATGCTTTTCTTCCTGCATAGTTTGAGAAACGCAGTGATTACGATGGTGGCGATTCCTCTTTCATTGATTGCTACTTTCATCGGATTGTATTTTATGGGATACACGCTTAACCTGATGTCCTTGCTTGGGCTTTCATTGGTGGTAGGTATCTTGGTGGATGACGCCATTGTGGTTATTGAGAATATTCACCGCCATATGGAGATGGGTAAAAACAAAGTCCGTGCGGCTTATGATGGAGCATCTGAGATTGGATTTACCGTTACGGCGATTACTTTGGTTATCGTAGTGGTATTCCTTCCGATTGCTATGGCTACGGGACTTGTAGCGGATATCTTGGTGCAGTTCTGCGTTACGGTAATGATTTCTACAATGCTATCCCTATTGGTATCCTTTACCATCGTGCCTTGGTTGTTCTCTAGAGTAGGAAAACTGGAACATATCAACGAAAATTCTTTCTTCGGAAAAATGATTTTCGGTTTTGAAAACATGCTGAACAACTTTACCCAAAGCATTGGTAATTTGCTAAAATGGGCATTACAATCAGCAAAAACAAAGTTAATAACATTAGGAGTTACTTTAGTTCTGTTCTTGGTTTCTACTATTGGGCTGTTCTCAATGGGTTACATCGGAGCGGATTTCTTCCCAAAAAGTGACAAAGGCGAGTTTTTAGTTCAGTTTGAATTAGAAAAAGATGCCTCCATCGAGAAAACCAATAAACTCACTCAGCAGGCGGAACAATACATTCGTGCAATTCCTGATGTAGAAAAAATCATCACTACAGTGGGAAAAGCAGATGATGGAATGGCTTCCACTTCTGGAACGAAATACAAATCCCAAATCCAAGTTTTCTTGAAAAAAGATGGCAGTGTCAAAGAAAGTTCGGACATTTATTCAGCTAAACTAAAAAGAGAATTGGAGAAAAAAATCATCGGAGCGAAAATAAAAATCGTTCAGATGGGACTCATCGGAGCAGAGCAGTCGCCTATTAACCTAACTGTAACGGCAACTGACCTGAAAGATGCCTTGGAGTTTGCAAAACAAGCAGCGAAACAACTGGAAAAAATCCCAGGAGCTTCCGAAGTAAAACTTTCCTCTGAAGATGGTAACCCAGAAATCAATGTAAAAGTAGATAGAGAAAAAATGACTTCTCTAGGACTGAACATCGCTTCCGTAGGAAAAACGATGCAGATCGCTTTCTCTGGAAACACGGATTCTAAATATCGTGCCGGAGAGTATGAATATGATATCAACATCAGATATGATGAAATCGGAAGAGCTTCCATCGATAATGTTAAAAACTTGAAATTTGTAAATGCTGCTGGACAAGTAGTTCGTTTGGAGCAGTTTGCAGACATCAGCTACGGTTCTGGGCCTTCACTATTAGAAAGAAGAGATAAAACACCTTCTGTATCTGTCCAAGCAAAAGCTATCGGAAGACCAGCGGGAACTATCGCAGCTGAATGGGAACAGCAGCTCTCTAAAATCCAGAGAAAAGCTGGTGTAGAATACAGATGGGGAGGAAACATGGAAAACCAGCAGGAAGGTTTCGGTACATTAGGATTTGCTTTATTAGCGGCTATTATCCTTATGTATTTGGTGATGGTGGCTCTGTATGACAGCTTTGCTACGCCGTTCATCGTCATTTTCTCTGTTCCGCTTTCGTTCATTGGAGCTTTACTCCTAATGGCACTCACGAACCAGACACTGAATGTCTTCACTATCTTGGGGATTATCATGCTCATCGGTCTCGTTGCGAAAAACGCCATCATGCTTGTGGATTTTGCCAACAATAGAAAGGCGGTGGGAGACAGCACCTTTGATGCTCTGGTAGCAGCCAACCAAGCTCGTCTTCGTCCTATCTTGATGACCACCATCGCCATGGTAGCAGGGATGATACCTATTGCGATAGCATCTGGAGATGGTGCAGACATGAACCGAGGAGTAGCGATAGTAATCATCGGAGGTCTGATATCCTCACTATTCCTTACACTGATAGTGATTCCTGTGGTGTATTCTATCTTTGACAGCCTCGAAAGAAGGTTTAGCAAAGGAGAAAAAACAGATTACGCCAAAGAAATGGTCGCAGACTATGAGGCAAATGCCGATTTCAAAGATGAATTTGCAGCGAAACAATAATTTATTTAATGAAAAACCCTGCTCCACCGAGCAGGGTTTTTGTTTTGGGTTCAAATTTCTATTCTGCTGTTCCAAAGGAGCTTGGCTGTTTCCCTTTTTAAGTTGATTATTTTTTCTTTTCCACCGCCAGAATTTCTGCCGAGCTGAAAAAGATTTAATTCTTGTTGTCAGAAAATCTGCTGAGCTGAAAAAAAATAATTCTTGTCGCCAGAAATTCTGCTGAGCTAAAATTTTTTATTTTTTGTTGTCAGAAAATCTGCCGAGCTAAAAAAAATTAATTCTTGTTGTCAGAAAATCTGCTGGGCAAAAATTTTTTATTTTTCATTGTCAGAAAATCTGCCGAGCTGAAAAAGATTTAATTCTTGTTGTCAGAAAATCTGCTGGGCAAAAATTTTTTATTTTTCATTGTCAGAAAATCTGCCGAGCTGAAAAAAAAATAATTCTTGTTGTCAGAAAATCTGCTGAGCAAAACTTTTTTTAATTTTTAATGAAAATTATCAAAGAAAACCAGCCCGATATTTTAGCTTTTGTAGAAGTCAGCCTATTTTTTGTCCTTGCGGAAGGTTTTTCCACAAAATACTTTCCAGATGACGAGCCTTCCGTTCTGTTTTTAGTTTTTGGGAAACTTTAGCCCAAATCGATGGTGCATTTATCGGAAGTATCGCTCTCTTCTGTCTTGCCGTGGCGGGTAGGCTGGCCGTTTTCGTCTAGTGCAACCATGGTAATTTTATCAATGGTGATGATGGTGTGGCAGGTCATCGTGTTTCGGACCTTGCAGCGGAGCGTGAGGGAAGTATGCCCGAATTTCACAGCTTCAATCCCGATTTCTATGATGTCTCCCTGTCTGGCGGAACTCACAAAGTTGATTTCCGACATAGATTTCGTGACCACCCGCGGGTTGTCCAATTGCATAATGGCGTATAGTGCCGCCTCTTCGTCTATCCATTCCAAAAGTCTGCCCCCGAAGAGCGAGTGGTTGGGGTTCAGGTCACCGGGTTTTACCCATTTTCTTGTGTGGTATTTCATTTTGTAGATTTATAGTGTTTCTATTTTTGCTAAAACCTCCCGAATCTCAGCGGTTAGGTTTTCTAAATTTCCGTTGTTAATGATGATGAAATCGGCTAGTTTTATTTTTTCGGTCTCCGGCATCTGCTTGTCTATGATTTCTTTTACCTGCCGGTAGGTTCTCCCGTCTCTGTCCATCACTCGTTTTATTCTTTGGTTCTCTTCCGCTGTGATGAGGATGGTTTTCCAGCATTCTTCGTTGAGCCTGAGTTCAAACAAAAGAGCTGTTTCCTTAAACGCTGTTTTGGTATTTTGCTGGGCGAGCCATTTCTCAAAATCTTCCTTCACGGCAGGGTGGATGAGGGAGTTTAGGAGGCTGAGTTTTTCATCATTGCAGAAAACCTGCTCTGCTATCCATTTTCTGTTGTAGCATCCATTTTCGTCATAGGCTTCTGTGCCGAAAGCGGCTATGATTTTTTGTTTCAGCTCGGCGTTTTCATTCACAATGTTTTTCGCCCTGATGTCAGAATAATAGACTGGGAAGCCGGCTTCTTCTATTATTTTCGCGGCGGTTGTTTTTCCGGAGCCGATGCCTCCTGTCAGACCGATGAGCTTAGGCATAACTTTCATTTTTGTTAAAAATTAGTACCCAAAGACTTCATTCATGCTGAAAGTTTCGTCCAACCTTACGCCTTTTTCTGTCATTTTCAGAGAAGCGAGTTCGTGCTGGGCGTCGTGTTCTAAAAACAGCAGGTATTCATTGTCTACGCATTGTTTCAGGAACTTTGCTTTTTCCTCTACCGTGATGAGCGGGCGGACATCGTAGCTTGGTACATAGATAAGTGGAATGTGTCCTGCGGTAGGGATGAGGTCTGCGGCAAAAACCACTGTTTTTTCTTGGTATTGCAGAACGGGAAGCATTTGTTTTTCTGTGTGTCCATCCACGAAAATCACATCCATTTTTAAATCAGGGGCAAAGCCATAGTTGCCCGTTACAGGCAGGGGAAGAAAATTGAGCTGACCGCTTTCCTGCATCGGTAGAATGTTTTCTTTCAGGAAACTTGCTTTTTCTCTTGGGTTGGGATTTATTGCCCAGTTCCAATGATTTTCATTAGTCCAGAACTGCGCATTCTTAAACGCTGGGCGGTATCCGCTGCGTTCATCATTCCACTCTATAGCTCCGCCGCAGTGGTCAAAATGGAGGTGAGTAAGAAACACATCGGTAATGTCCTCTCTTACGAAGCCATATTTTTTTAAACTTTTATCCAGAGAATCATCTCCGAAAAGAGAATAATGCCCGAAGAATTTCTCGTCCTGCTTGTTTCCAAGTCCGCAGTCTACCAGAATGAGTTTTTTGCCGTCTTCTATTAGTAGTGAGCGGGTTCCCAGCTCTACCAGATTTTTTTCATCGGCAGGATTGGTTCTTTCCCAGATGGATTTAGGCACGAGTCCGAACATTGCTCCGCCGTCTAGTTTAAACTTTCCGCATTGTATAGGGTATAGTTTCATTGTTTTTAATTTATGGTTATTGAATAGAAATAAAATTAGTCAAATTTAACAAATCTAAATTTTTAATGAGCTAGTGCACATCTATCCCATCAAAATATATTTCTGTAATCGCGGTATCATTATATTTGCTTCCTTTGTAGACTTCTAATATTTCAAATTTTAAAATCAAATCCGTTCCGTTTTTATTGTGTCCAAGTGTTCCCACTGAGAAATATTGATCTGTTCGACTGTCTTTTAAATTTAAAATTCCAAAAGGAACGCCATTTATATAGAGTTTTAATTTTTTTACACGATTATTGTTTTTCCATGTTTCTTCGGATTTCATATATCCATTAGAAATAATAATTTCTGTAATCCTAGGGCTGTCATTTTTAATA
>CAUQHD010000028.1:0-13750 GCA_963517805.1 uncultured Flavobacteriaceae bacterium
ATTCCAAGGGAGTGCATTATTTGACTCTATGACCGTGGAGGAAAACATCATGTTCCCGCTGGACATGTTCACTAACCTTACCTATACCGAAAAGAAAAAACGGGTAAAAGAAGTAATAGACGATGTTCATCTAGAAAATGCAGACCACAAGTATCCATCCGAAATTTCTGGAGGGATGCAGAAAAGGGTAGCCATAGCGAGAGCCATCGTGAACAATCCTAAATATCTCTTTTGCGATGAGCCAAACTCTGGTCTGGACCCTTATACATCGAAGGTTATAGATGATTTAATCAAAGAAATTACCCGAAGATATAACACCACTACCATTATCAACACCCATGATATGAACTCGGTGATGACCATCGGTGAGAAAATCGTGTATCTAAGAAAAGGCGTGAAAGAATGGGAAGGGAACAAAGATATCCTCATCAATGCAGAAAGCCAATATTTAATAGATTTTGTTTATTCTTCCGAATTATTCAAAGAATTGAGACAATATTTATTAAATAACAATAAAAAAGTTTAAATCCCGTTATAGTCCTATCAGATTAAATTCAAATATTATGAAAAAGATTTCAAGTATGGCTCTTTTAGGGCTTTCATTAATGGGATTTTCACAAGTGAAAGTAGGTGTAAAAGCGAATGTTTTGCTTAATACTAGTTCTTCTGAATGGTCTGAAATAAGAAGATCTATATTGGATTATACAGATTCTGGCAGCAAAAGCACAGGTTTTAATGTAGGGGTTTCGGCTAAAATAGACATTCCTTCAACTTCCTTGTTTATCATGCCTGAAATTTATTACACTTCTTTTAATAATTCATTCACAGAAAGAAGAACTAAAACGACTTTGAAAGCGAAAACCAACAGAATAGATGTTCCTGTATTAGTCGGAGTAAACCTTATTTCGGATAATTTAGGGATTTTCGTAGGGCCTGTGGCTTCCTACAACCTTGCAAAAGAAAATACATGGAATAATTTCAGAGAAAAAGCAGGGAATAAATTCACTGTTGGCTATCAGGTTGGTGCGGAGGCTAGATTGTCTAACTTCATCATCAATGCGAGATACGAAGGAAGTTTCTCCAAAGACCAAAGAGATTTTATCAATAACAACATTTCCGAAACTGTGAGATATGACAACCGTCCTAGCTTCGTAGTTCTGGGGGTTGGGTATGAGTTTTAGATTTAAATTTTTATCATTAAACAAAAAAAGCTTGGGAAAATTCCCAAGCTTTTTTATTTCTTTAAACATTAGAAGAACCATTATTATTAATGTTCTCCACTTTTTTTTCTAATTCTTTGTTTTGTTTCTGTAATTGGGCAAACTGCTTTCTTTTTTCCTCCTCTCTTATCGCAGAACCTTTACTGATATAGCCCACTATTCCACCGATGAAGAGGCCGATACCTATTCCGCCCATCACTCCCATCATGTGAGACATCGTGATTTTTTCTAACAAAAAATCTGTGGAATAATAAAACAATGCTCCTGAGATAAGCAATAAAATCCCTCCTACTATTGATAAACTTTTCATATCTTTTTTAATTTAATTTTTATTTTCCTCCTGATGCTCTATAATATTCTAATGCTTTAGGCATGTATTTATCCATATCTTTTCTTCTGTTCTCTGGATTCGGGTGAGTAGAGAGAAACTCTGGCTGTCTTGCTCCACCAGATGCCGCCTCCATTCTATGCCAGAATGGCTGAGCTTCCCTAGGGTCATACCCTGCTATCGCCATTAGATAAAGTCCCATTTGATCTGCTTCCAGCTCCTGTTTTCTTCCATATGCTAGAAGTCCTACCTGCGCTCCTATAGGATACAACTGGTTAAAAACCGATGCCATTGCATTATTTCTAATCGCTCCACTGACCAATGTTCCTCCCACTTGGGCTAACATTGCTGAAGAAATTCTCTCATTTCCGTGTCCTGCCAGCGCATGGGCTACTTCGTGTCCCATAACCACGGCCACGCCTGTTTCTGTCTTACATATAGGCATAATTCCTGTGTAGAATGCTACTTTCCCGCCTGGCATACACCATGCATTGACTTGTTTGTCTTCAATCAAATTAAACTCCCAATTATAGTTTGACAAAGCCTTTTCTCTCCCAATCGCTTTATAATAACTTTCTGCTGCATTTTTTATTCTCTGTCCTACATTTTTTACTTGTTTTGCTTCATTGGTATTGCTTATTACTTTTGATTTAGACAAAGTATTTCTATACTGGGTAAGTGCCATCTGCGCTAGTTCGCTGTCATTCTGAAACTGCAGACTGCTTCGCCCTGTCATAGGGTTCGTAACACAAGCTACAAACACTGCTGAACATAGTAACCCTGAGGCTAAAACTTTTACTTTCATATTTTAAATTTTATCCAAATGTATAAATTTTCGTTCAAATATAAATAAAAGTTCAATTTATTGTTATTAAGTCTTTTTTATTTTTCAAGATTTGCTTTAAATTTGCAACGGATAAAAACTATATATAATCGATGCCTGATTGGATTTCACAACTTTTATTACCAAACGAAAACCCTACAGCCATACAATCTCTGATTGTGATGATTTTAACGATAGGCTTGGGGGTATTTTTAGGAAATATAAAGATTAAAAACACATCTTTAGGTGTTTCAGCAGTTATGTTTGCTGGACTTTTTTTGGGGCACTATGGCTACAGGATGGATGCTTCCATTTCTAATTTTATCAAAGATTTGGGGCTGATTTTCTTTGTCTATGCTATTGGATTACAGCTCGGTCCATCATTTTTTTCAGCCTTTAAAGCTCAAGGGCTGAAATATAATATTCTGGCAGCGAGTGGTATTCTTCTCAGCACTTCATTGGCTTTCATCATATTTCTAAATACGGATTTAGGAATAGAAAATACGGTGGGAATTCTATCTGGTTCGGTTACCAGCACACCTGCCCTAGGAGCGGCGAAAAACATGGTTGACGAACTACGCCCACAGTTCCCTGACAGACACCTGAACAGCCCTGCCATAGGCTACGCCATCACCTATCCTATGGGAGTTTTGGGAGTAATTTTCTCTATTATTATTGCAAGAGTTTTGCTAAAAATAGACCCACAGAAAGAATTGGTCAAATTCAGAGAGCGAATCATTCATCGTTCCCAACCTATTATTCCAAAGAAATGTAGAATTACAAATCCTCATTTCGTGGGTAAAACTATTCGTGAAGCGATTAAAGAAATTGATAAAAATATCATCGTCACACACCTAAAAAGAAGCGGCACCAAAGAAGTGATCACTCCTGAATCCAGTGTAATTCTAAACGATAGAGATGTCCTCATGATTGTAGGAACTGAGCCTGATGTGGATTTTTTCATTAGTCAAATAGGGCGAATTTCATCGGATTCCTTCATCGAGGGAGGCGAAATCATGGTCAAAAATCTCTTTGTAACCAAAAAAACTGCGGTGCATAAAAAATTATCCGACCTAGATTTATTCGGGAAATATGACCTGAAAATCACCCGTATTTTCCGTGCTGGAGAAGAAATTCTAGCGAGACCTTCACTTGTTCTTTTCTATGGAGATAAAATCCGTGTTGTAGGAAAAGAAGAGTCTATCCAAAAAGCAAAAGAACTGATAGGTGACTCAGAAAAAGTCCTGCTGAAACCAGATTTCTTGTCTTTATTTGGGGGTATTCTTTTAGGAATTTTGATTGGTTCTATACCTATTTTTGTTCCATCTATGCCGCTGCCGATAAAGCTAGGTTTCGCTGCAGGGCCTCTGCTGGCTGCCCTTATCATCAGCCGTTATGGAAGAATTAGTTTTATTTATTCTTATTTCAATAATGGGGGAATTCATTTTATGCGAGAGCTGGGAATTTGTTTTTTCTTTGCTTCATTAGGAATAACTGCTGGAGCCAAATTTTATGATAATTTCATTCATTATAATGGCTGGCTGTGGCTGTTCTATGGCTCTATCATCACCCTTGTCCCTTGTATTTTCATTATTTTAGTGGGAAGATTTTACTACAAACTGGATTTTCTCAGTTTATCAGGGCTAATCAGTGGGGCTTATACAGACACTGCTGCGCTGTCTTTCAGTACTTCTTATTTGGATTCAGATATTCCTGTTCAGGCGTATGCGCAAGTCTATCCGATGGTAACCATTCTAAGGATTTTCATTGCTCAGATGCTGATTTTATTATTTATTTAAAACTTATAATCAACAAAAATTTAAGGAAAAGAGAATGACACTCCTTTCCTTTTTTATTTATTTTATTATTAAAAAACATTTATTGAAGAAATTAGGCAAAATAAAAACACACCTAATAATTAGGTGCGTTTTTTATATTTCTATCTTCTAAATTTATTATTCAGCAGATTCTTCTTTTGCTGCTTTTTCAGAAGATTTCTTTTGAGACAAACCTTCTTTTACAGAAGCAGAAACGATAGAAAGAATCATATCGATAGATTTAGAAGCGTCATCGTTTCCTGGAATTACGAAGTCTACTTTTCTAGGATCTGAGTTAGTATCCACGATACCAAATATAGGAATACCTAATTTTTTAGCTTCTGTAACTGCGATGTGCTCTCTCATGATATCTACCACGAAGATAGCAGAAGGAAGACGAACCATGTCAGCGATAGAACCTAAATTCTTCTCTAGATTAGCTCTTTGTCTGTCTACTTGCAATCTTTCTTTTTTAGATAAAGTTTCGAATGTACCATCTTTCTTCATTTTATCGATAGCGTTCATTTTTTTTACCGCTTTTCTGATAGTAACGAAGTTAGTAAGCATTCCACCTGGCCATCTTTCTGTGATGTAAGGCATATTAAGTTCTTGAGCGTGTTTTGCTACTACTTCTTTAGCTTGTTTTTTAGTAGCTACGAAAAGAACTTTTTTACCAGCTGAAGTGATTTTTTCAAGAGCAGAACAAGCCTCCTCTAATTTCACAGCTGTTTTATGTAAATCAATGATGTGAATACCATTTTTCTCCATAAAAATGTATGGAGCCATATTAGGATTCCACTTTCTAGTCATGTGACCGAAATGTACTCCTGCTTCTAATAAGTCTTTAACTTGAACTTTTGCCATTTTTTTGTTTTTTGTTAGTTTACTTTCCGCTGTTACGCAATCAACATGTTCTTTGATGGGAGAACTGTTTAGATGCTAAACTAAACGGGCAATTTTTACTTTCTGCTAAGCGAAACGCCTCGCATACTTGTGTATAAAATAGTTTTTGCGAAACAATATACAGATGAAACTGAATATTGAATCCAAAATATTAACGCTTAGAGAACTGGAATCTCTTTCTCGCTTTTTTCTGACCTGGTTTCTTTCTTTCTACCATTCTTGCATCTCTTGTAAGAAGTCCTGCAGGTTTTAGAACAGCTCTAAATTCCTCGTTAATCTCACACAATGCTCTAGATACTCCAAGTCTGATAGCTTCAGCCTGACCTGTTGTTCCTCCTCCTACTACATTGATAGTAACATCGTACTGACCAACAGTTTCAGTCAATAAAAACGGCTGATTTACTTTGTAAACCAATACATCTGTGCAGAAATAAGTTTTTGCATCTTTCCCATTAACAGTAACATTTCCTGTCCCTGGTTTCACATAAACTCTTGCTACAGAAGTTTTTCTTCTTCCTATCTTGTGAACTATAGACATAATTATTTAATTTCGTTAAGGTTAATTACTTTTGGCTGTTGAGCTTCGTGTTTGTGCTCACTTCCTTCATAAACATGCAGATTTTTAAGAATAACTCTTCCCAATCTGTTTTTTGGAAGCATACCTCTTACTGCATGCTCGATCAATCTCAGACTGTCTTTCTTTTGCAATTCTTCAGCTGTTAATGATTTCTGTCCACCTGGGTATCCTGTATGCCAGATATACTCCTTGTCTGCCCACTTATTGCCTGATAAAGCAACTTGTCCTGCATTCAAAACGATTACATTATCTCCACAATCTACATGAGGAGTGAAATTCGTCTTGTGCTTACCTCTCAAAATCTTTGCAACTTTGGAAGCCATTCGCCCCAAAGGCTGCCCAGCAGCATCTACCACAACCCATTCTTTATTAGCGGTAGCCTTGTTTGCTGATACTGTTTTGTAACTTAATGTATTCACAATTTATCATTTATGATTAAACATACTTTTCCCATAAAGGGTTTGCAAAGGTATAAATAATTTTTGAATTGAAAAAATATCTGTGAAATTTTCTATGTTTATTTATTTTTGTAACAAATTAAAAACAACATATACTAATAAGCAGAACATTCATTCTAAATAGATTTTTATTATGTACATTTCACAGGTTTTTTCGGCGAAGAGAAAGATAGTTTATTCCATTGTATCTATCGCTTTTTTATTGTTTTTGTTACAGGGAGTATTCTCGGAGGAGAATGATACAAAACAATATATAAAAGAAAGAATAGCCCAAGTAGGCGAGCTTCCTTTCTTTGCTCTTAGTCTATTCAGTTTTGTTTTTTTTCTATTTCCTTTATTTCTTGTCGTAACTCTTCTGCACAAGCAATCAATTACCCAATTTACCACCAGCCGAAGAAAAATAGATTTCCGGCGTATTTCTTTCAGTTTTTTAGTTTATGGAGGGATTATTACCGCTTTTTTCTTTTTAGAATATTTTATAAATCCTTCTGATTTTGCATGGAATTTCCAGCCGCATCGTTTCTTTGTTCTTTGTCTTTTGGCTTTATTTCTTTTCCCTGTTCAGATAGGTTTTGAGGAATATTTTTTCCGAGGATATTTTATGCAGTGGCTCGGTTTCCTATCCAGAAACCGCTGGGTTCCGCTTTTCCTATCTTCCATCCTATTTGGGCTGGCGCATTCCGCTAACCCCGAAGTCGCCGAGATGGGCTGGGGCATCATGGTCTTCTACATCGGGATGGGATTTCTGCTGGGCATCGTCACCCTTATGGATGACGGGCTGGAACTCGCTCTGGGCATCCATTTCGCCAACAATTTCTTCGCCTGCATCCTCTCCTCCTCCGAATGGTCTTCCTTGCAGACGCCTGCCCTCTTCAAGGAAATCTCAGCGCCCAGCTTTAGTTTCTTCTATGTCTTAATAGAAATGTCCCTGTATTTATTGACAATTCTAATTCTCGCCAAAAAATACAAATGGACGAACTGGAAAGAAAAACTTTTCGGCAGGATAAGCGTCCCGCAAAGCGAAGCCAACTAATTTTCGTTTTGGCACAATACTTGTAAAATATAGGACAGAACTTAAGAACACATTTATATAATGTCGGCAAAGAGGGATGCTTTTCAGAGCATCTCTTTTTCTTTTTGTCCTATCTCGGCGAAAGGATTTTATTTCAGGATTAAAGGATTTTTTATCAAGGATAATTAAATTTTCATTAAGGACAAGGCTAATCCTTTATAGGATATTCAACATCCTATTTAAATTATTAATTTACTTTCAAGGATATTTCCTATCCTATCTCATAAACCTTTTAGCCTATCTTGGACACGCTTCATCCTATCTCGGATATGCTTCATCCTACCTCGGCGAAAGAATTTTCTATGTAGGATATTTAATTTTTCATCAAGGATAAGACCAATCCTTTATAGTATATTCAATATCCTATCTAAATTATTAAATTCCTTTCAAGGATATTCCTCGTCCTATCTCGGAAACTTTTTATCCTATCTTGGATATACTTCATCCTATCTCGGATATTTTCCATCCTACCTCAGCGAAAGAATTTCCCATGTAGGATATTTAATTTTTCATCAAGGACAAGGCTAATCCTTTATAGGATATTCAATATCCTATCTAAATTATTAAATTACTTTCAAGGATATTCTTTATCCTATCTTGGATACGCTTCATCCTATCTCGGAAATCCTTTGTCCTACATAGAAAAAGCAGTGGGACAGATGAAAAACCACCCGCCCCACATTATTAAAACAAAAAGTCATTTATTTTCTAATGCTGATGTTCAGTTCCACCAGCTGCGCCTCATCTATCGGCGAAGGCGCATCTATCATCACATCTCTTCCGCTGTTGTTTTTCGGGAAGGCGATGTAGTCACGGATAACCTCGTTACCATCCAAAATAGCGACCAGACGGTCAAACCCAAAGGCCAGTCCGCCATGAGGAGGGGCGCCGTATCTGAAAGCATTCATCAGGAAGCCGAACTGAGCCTCCGCCTCTTCTGGACTAAATCCTAAAAGGGCAAACATCTTGGACTGCAAGTCTTTATCATAGATACGGATAGACCCACCGCCAATCTCGTTGCCGTTCAGCACAAGGTCATATGCATTGGCTCTGACTTTCTCGGGCGAAGTCTCCAAAAGCGGAATATCCTCTGGTTTCGGTGAAGTGAATGGATGGTGCATCGCGTGGTATCTTCCGCTCTCCTCATCCCATTCCAAAAGCGGAAAATCTACAACCCAAAGCGGCGCAAATTCATCGCCTTTTCTTAGACCAAGTCTATTTCCTAACTCCATTCTCAGTGCAGAAAGCTGAGCTCTTACTTTATTAGCATCGCCACTCATAACGAGCATCAAATCGCCTTTTTGAGCATTAAATTTTTCTGCAATGGCTTTCAAATCATCTTCGTTATAAAACTTATTCACCGAAGAAGTAAGCACGCCATCTTCTTGGAATTTTACCCAAACCATTCCGCTCGCACCGATTTGTGGGCGTTTCACCCAGTCGATAAGTTCATCTATCTGCTTTCTCGTGTAGTCTGCCTTCCCTTCTACATTGATTCCGACTACAAGCTCTGCTTCGTCAAAGATTTTAAATTCTTTCCCTTTCACAAGCTCATTCAGCTCCACGAACTCCATTCCGAAACGAATATCTGGCTTGTCGTTTCCGTATTTTCTCATCGCCTCCGCGAAAGTCATTCTTGGGAACTGACCAAACTTCTTTCCTGTCGTTTCCTCCAAAAGATTTTTTGCCAAACCTTCGAAAACATTCATCACATCTTCCTGCTCCACGAAAGCCATTTCGCAGTCTATTTGGGTAAATTCAGGCTGTCTGTCCGCACGAAGGTCTTCATCACGAAAACATTTTACAATTTGGAAATATTTGTCCATTCCGCCGACCATCAGAAGCTGTTTGAAAGTCTGCGGCGACTGCGGAAGTGCATAGAACTGCCCTTCGTTCATACGGCTCGGCACCACGAAATCCCTCGCTCCCTCTGGAGTAGATTTGATAAGAACAGGCGTTTCCACCTCTATAAAGCCTTGCTCAGAGAGATAGTTTCGGACTTTCTGTGCGATTTTATGTCTGAAAATAAGTTTATCCTTCACTGGATTTCTTCTGATATCCAGATATCTATATTTCATACGAAGTTCCTCTCCGCCATCAGTTTCATCTTCGATGGTAAAAGGAGGCAGCACAGATTCGTTCAAAACAGTGAGTTTTTCTACTAAAATCTCTATTTCTCCTGTTGAGATTTTTGGGTTTTTAGAGGCTCTTTCTATGACTTTTCCTTCCACTTGGATGACAAATTCACGCCCCAAGTTTTTAGCCTTTTCCAAAAGGTCTTTGGAAGTTCTTTCCTCATCAAAAACAAGCTGAGTGATGCCATATCGGTCACGCAGATCCACCCAAATCATAAATCCTTTGTCTCGGATAGTCTGCACCCAGCCCGCAAGAGTAACGGTTTCGTTAAGATTTTTCAGCGACAGTTCGCCATTAGTATGTGTTCGAAACATATTTTTATTTGATTTTTTAAACTTAATTTTTTACAAAGATAATATTACTTTGGCTAATGATGGCTATGTTCGTGAAATAAATGCCCAGCCAGAGCCACACCCACGCCCAAAATCACCAAAAACATTTTTTCCCAGTTTATTTGGTGGCTTTTACTATTATTTTCAAAAATAATAACCGAAGAAATATGCAGGAAAATCCCGCCCGACAGCGCCAAGAAATACGCCTGCCATTCAGGTTTAAAGTATTTCCCCAGCATCATTCCCAATGGAGATGCTGCTGCAAAAAACGCGATGGTAACCCACGCAATCAGCTTGTTTTTCTTTTCTCTCAATAAAAAAGCTCCCAGCACAAAGGAAATCGGCAGATTATGCACCAAAATTCCCAGCAAATACGGCGAATCCAAATGCATTCCAGCCAATGGAATTCCTTCTATAAACGCATGGATAAACATACCCACCAGCAGCCCAATAGGGAGAATATTACATTTTTCATAATGAAAATGACCGTGCTCGAATCCCTTGGTCATGCCTTCCAAAACCATCTGCAAAACCACTCCGATGATGACCCAAAGTCCAATATTCTCATTCCCAGAGTTATAAATCTGCGGAAAAACCTCCACCACACAGACCGCAATGAGAAACCCAGCACTGAGCACCAGCAGTCTTTTGGCTAAATTTTCATTATTCCCAAAAAAATTCCCTAACAAAACTCCCACTAAAACACTGAGAACAAGAAAAAAAGCTACCATCCGAAAAAAAATTGAATAAAACGAAATGCAAATTTAGTTATTTTTATTTCTTAATCTTGATAAAATTATTTTATTCTCTTTTATTAACTAAATTTGCAGAATATTTTAAAGTTAATGGATACAGAAAACATCAATATTCAAATCAAAACATTTTTTGGATTGGAAAACACTCTCGCTGAGGAAGTTAAAAAACTGGGCGGAAGAAATGTCGAAATAAAAAACCGAGCAGTAACCTGCGAGGGAGATTTAGGATTTTTGTATAAAATCAACTATTCCTGCCGAACAGCGCTGAAAATTTTAGTGCCGATACTTACTTTCAAGGCGTGGAACGAAGACCGATTTTATGATAAAATTTTCGCATTTCCGTGGGACGAAATTCTAAGTCCAGACCAGACCTTTGCCATAGATGCTACGATAAACTCCGAGAGATTCAGACATTCCCAGTTCATGACCCTGAAAATGAAAGATGCCATTGTAGATTTTTTCAAGGCAAAATACAGAAAACGCCCTGATATAGACACCAAAAACCCAGAAATAAAACTCCAGCTGCACATAGACCGAGAACTGGTGAGCATTTCGCTGGATAGTTCGGGAGATGCTTTATTTAAAAGAGGTTACCGAAAAGAGCAGACAGAAGCGCCTATCAATGAGGTTTTGGCGGCAGGAATGCTCCAAATCGCTGGTTGGGACGGCAAGGGAAATTTCCTAGACCCTATGTGCGGAAGCGGAACCCTCCTGATAGAGGCCGCTATGATTGCCCTAAACCTCCCTGCACAGATTTTTAGAAAGAAATTTGCCTTCCAAAACTGGAAAAATTATGATGCTGAACTTTTCAGTAAAATCAGGGAATTTAGGCTGAATAAAATAACCGAATTTTCTGGAAAAATAATCGGCTACGATATTGACCCTTCTGCTATAAAAGCCGCCAGAACCAATGTAGAATCCATAGAAATGGAAGACATTATAGAAATCCGAAAACAAAATTTCTTCGAGTCTAAAAAAGAGCTTTTCCCTCTGATGGTGATGTTTAATCCGCCGTATGACAAAAGAATTTCCATAAAAGAAGAGGATTTTTACAAAAAAATAGGCGATACCTTTAAACAAAACTATCCCAACACGCTTTCTTGGATTATAACCTCTGATTTAGAAGCGGTTAAGAAAATAGGACTCCGCCCTTCCAGAAAAGTCAAACTATTCAACGGAAAACTGGAATGCCGTTTTCTACAATACGAAACCTATGAGGGAACGAAAAAAACGCATAAATTCTCTAACGAAAAAGACAGTAACTAATTACTGTCTTTTGTTTTTTATTTTATTTTTGACTTCTTCCCTTATATACGGATATTTCTGCTGCATATCTTCTGATAAGGACGGGTCTAAATCAAGCGCTATTTCAAGGAAATCCTTGGCTTTCTGCTCTTCTTTCAGATGAAAATAGCAGTTGCTCATTTGATAGAAAAGCTCTGCTCTATGGTGCTGTTTCAGTGCTTTTTCTAAAAGTGAAACTGCCTCTTCATACTCACCGATGAGCATAAGCACCTCGCTGTATGCATACCAGTTATAGAAGCGGTCTGGCTCTATTTCTACGATTTTTTTCAAACAGGAAATACTCTCTTCAAATTTTCCGCCGTCTATGTATAGAAAAGCCAATTTTTTCTGATAATCCAGATTCGCTTCATTGAGTGAAACAGCCTCTTTCGCGAAGTATAGTGCTTCCTCGTATTTGTGCATCTCATAATAGACATCCGACTGCTCCATCATAGACATATAAAACTGCGGGTCTTCTCTGAGCGACTGCTGGAAGGCACTCAGCGCAGAAGCCCACTGTTTCAGCTCCTTGTAGCAAAGCCCTATTTTGTAGTAAGTAAAGGCCTTGGTGTATTCTAAATCCAGCAATTCCTCATAGACTTCTATGGCTTTTTCCCATTCGTTCAGCGCTTCATAACACGCCGCTTTGCTCCCATAAATAGACAGTGAATCACTGTTGATTGCCAACACATAATCAAATCCCTTGATAGCCTCTCTATAATTCTTTTTATTGAAATGAAACTGCCCGTATTCATACCAGCCCATTTCGGAAAACGGAAATTCATCAAGATAATTTTCCAAAAACTTCCTTGCTTCATCGGCTTTATTCAGCTGATTGTAGCAAATCATAATGTTCTCCAATGAATAATCATCGTAGGCATCATATTTCAGGGCTAATTTATAGTTTTTCAGCGCATTAAAAGGGTCTTCCAAATTCACATATTCATCCGCTATGAAATTATGCAAAAAATTCTGCTCTTCTCCGTATTTCAGAGCTTTTTCGCAATATTCTATCGCTCTTCTCGGATTTCCAAGATTGGAATAATATTTCGCACAGCAGACCAAAAAATCCATAGTCTCCATCGATGAATTTCTAAGCTCCGCCATCAGCTCCTTTACCTGCGTATATTTATGCTGTTCTAGAAGAATTTCTAATCTTTTGGTTTTTATTTCTATGGAATTAGGGTGCAGTCTCAGTGCATAGTTGACAGCCAACTCCGCAAATGCAATATCTCCCAGCTCCAAATAATGCACGATAATATCTTCCAGCTCCTCTGAACTGAAATAATATTCCTCGTTATTTTCTATCATTTCTTCGAACTTCTTTACAAGTTCATTTTCAAAAAATTCCTCTTCCAAAATCTGCTAATTTTTTCTACAAAGGTAAATGTTTTTATTATCTGATGAGAATTTATTTTTATTTTTGTACGAAATATATAAAAAACTATTATTATGTCACAAAAACAATTATCTTTTATTGTACAAAACAATAAAGCTAGCCGAGGCGCACGATTTGCCAATTATTTTATAGATATTATCATATTCTACATCTTTATTTTCTTTTTTGGAGTATTTCTAGGAATACTTGCAACGATAGGAATAGAAGTCCCTCTACAATGGTTTTTATATCTGGAAGGGAATCTTGCTGCTGATTATTTATTTACTGGCATTTTGTATTTCGTTTATATATTCTCTATTGAATATTTCACCAAAGGTAAAAGTATCGGTAAATTCATCACAAAGACTAAAGTAGTTTCAATTGATGGGACAACTCCTACATTAAACGATTTTCTTATTAGAAGCGTATCAAGAATAGTTCCTTTTGAGGCCCTTTCTTTTTTAATAAGTGATGATGGATGGCATGATTCATGGTCAGACACCCGCGTTGTGAACTGGGAAAAATACAATACTGACAACACTTTAAATAAAGAACTTGACGAACTAGGTAAAAACCAAAATTAAGAAATAAAAAACCATCTGTTTGGATGGTTTTTATTTAAGCTATAAAACTTCTAATTTCCTCAATAAATCTATCGCCCAGCTCA
>CAUQHD010000029.1:0-13590 GCA_963517805.1 uncultured Flavobacteriaceae bacterium
AGCCAAATGAGCAGGGCTGAGTGCCGCCGCCGCTTTGCTTATAGTTTCCTTGTATTCGCTTAGAGCAATGATGAGTTCCTTTTCATTCTCACTAAGGGCGATATTTTCAGAGAAATTGAAATCCGTTCCTTCAGCTCTTTTCAGTAAAGACTGTATTCTGGCATAAGCATACTGGATGAAAGGTCCTGTATTCCCATTGAAATCCACACTTTCCTCTGGATTGAAAAGCATTTTTTTCTTTGGATCTACTTTTAGCATAAAATATTTCAACGCTCCAAGACCTACGATTTCATAAGATTTTTCTTTTTCCTCTTCGGTCAGTGCTTCCAGTTTTCCTAGTTCCTGCGCTTTTTCCTTCGCCGTAAGATACATTTCCTGCATCAGGTCATCGGCATCCACCACAGTTCCTTCACGAGATTTCATCTTTCCGTTAGGAAGTTCCACCATTCCGTAAGAAAGATGGTAAAGGTGATCCGCCCAGCTGTAGCCGAGTTTTTTAAGGATTTTAAACAAAACCTGAAAATGATAATCCTGCTCATTTCCCACCGTGTAGATAAGTCTCTGTATATCATTATCCGCGAAACGCCCCACGGCAGTTCCCAAATCCTGCGTGATATAGACAGAAGTCCCATCCCCACGAAGGAGAAGTTTCTCATCCAAGCCTTCATCAGTAAGGTCGCACCATACAGAGCCATCTTCTTTGGTGAAGAAAACACCTTTGTCCAGACCTTCTTTTATCAAATCTTTACCCAAAAGGTAAGTTTGGCTTTCGTATTGAACTTGGTCAAAATCTACTCCAAGGCGTTTATAAGTTTCCGCAAATCCTGCATAAACCCAAGCGTTCATTTTCTCCCAAAGGTTTCTTACTTTTTCATCGCCATTTTCCCAGTCCAGCAGCATTTTTTGAGCCTCTAAAATAGACGGCGCTTGTTTTTTAGCCGTTTCTTCGTCCATGCCTTGTTCTTTGAGCTGGGCTATTTCTGCTTTGTAATGTTTGTCAAATTCCACATAGTAATTTCCCACCAGCTTGTCGCCTTTGGTTTGTGTAGATTCCGGCGTTGCTCCATTCCCGAATTTTTCCCACGCCAGCATAGATTTACAAATGTGGATTCCTCTATCGTTGATGATTTGGGTTTTGATAACATTATAGCCCTCTTCTTTCAAAATATTAGCGATAGAAAAACCTAAAAGATTATTTCTAATATGCCCTAAATGCAAAGGCTTATTGGTATTCGGCGAAGAATATTCCACCATAATAGTCTCATTCTTAGGCGTGATTTTCTCTAAATTTTCGGAAAGATTTTTAAAGCTTTGCAGGAAAACATTGTCCTTTAATTTTAGGTTAAGAAAACCTTTCACAATGTTATAATTTTCCACAAAATCCACCTCCGAAAGTATCTTGTCGCCAAGCTCTGTCGCGATGATATCTGGACTTTTCTTCAAAACTTTAACCAAAGGAAAAGTCACGATAGTAAAATCTCCTTCAAAATCAGGTTTTGTCTGCTGAATTTCAGGAACGAAACCCGCCAAACCAAAACTCTCTGCTAAAACTTTCTGTATTTTTTCAAGTAAAATCTCTCTAACCATAATGAATAAAATAATCGCAAAGATAAAAAATATAAAGGAAATCCCTGAAAAAGAGATTCCCTTTATAAAAAATTAGTTAAAAATGAATAGGTTATTAGTTATCCCACCAAACTCTGTTGCTCAGCCCTGTGTACGGAATCGGAATTCCTGGACCCGCTACTAAGTTGGCACGATTTGAATTGATTTCCACATCTGGATATGGCAGGTTTCTCGGGATGACATTAGATGTAGCATTGTTCACTGCTGGCGTGAGAGCTGGGAAGCCAGTTCTTCTCCAATCTACCCAAGACTCATAAGATGCCTGGAACATGGTAATCCATTTTTGCTCCATGATTCTCTGTAAAGTCCCATTATAAGCCACATTCGCATTTGCTAAATATGCCGCTGCAGAAGAAGATAAACCTAATGCTGCGAAATCCTGTGTAATCGCTGCTTGATACGCTGCTTGTGCTCTTGAATCAGATACCCTGTGATACACTTCTGCTTTGATAAAATTAACCTCTGCTGCACTCATCAGAACCACAGGAGCTTTTATAGATGCATAAGCACTTCCTACGCGGGAATATTCATTCTCACCAGAATCATCCGTATCATTTCCTGGAGCGTTACCCAAATATTGCCCTTGTAATCCTGAATTATTATTAGCAACAGGATTAAAATAAACACTTACCCGAGGGTCTGATAAGGCTCTCATTTTATTTACAATAGTGCTGGCTACCGCTTGGTCTTTTCTTCCAGAAAGCACATCAAACTGGTAGATAGGATTAGCATTAGATGCCACAGAACCAAAAGCAACCTTTGCATTTTCACTACTAATATCTATAAGATCAGGGTTTGTTGCAAGGAAATTTGCCGCTGCATTGGGCTGTCTGCTGCTTAAATGGTTTAGTAATCTCAGTTTTAAGGAATTCCCATATTTTTTCCATTTTGTGACATTCCCTCCATAGACTATGTCTCCAGAAATAGTTTCTGTCCCTGCCGAAAGAGCTGCTAACCCCTCGTCTATCATGATAATAAGAGCTGGATAGATGTCTTCCTGTTTGTCATAAACTGGAGTAATATTAGCTCTTCCCTGCAAAGCCTTAGAAAAAGGAACATCACCAAACAAATCTGTAGTAACACTGAATGCATGAGCTTGGAGAATCTTGGAAACTCCCAAATAAGCCTGATTTCCAGAAGCAGCGGCTTTATTTTCCAACTCTTTCATGTCCATCAGTGTATTATAAAGAGCTGTCCAAGTCCCATCTGTAGCTGATGAGGTTATTCTATATTGTGCATAGTCTAGAGGCTGTGCCCTATGCCCTGCATAATGCTGAACAATACTTGCTGGCATTCTAGTTCCCTCACCACCAAGAGCGAAAGCAAAACCAACCTGTGAGGCGCTAAGAAGTCCTGACAAAGAAGCCTGCGAAGGATTATTGGGATCAACATTAATATCCAGCTCCTGTCTACAAGAGGTAATTACCAAAGGAGTTGCTGTCAAAGCTAAAAGAACAGCATATTTAGATATATTATTTCTAATTTTTTTCATTTTTCTTAGTTTTTAGAATTGAACTTTTAAATTAACACCAAAGCTTCTTGTCGAAGGGAATGCAAAACGAGAAACCCCTTGTGCATTTCCTGTCCCGAAAGAACTTGATTCTGGGTCTATGTGAGGTATCTTTGTCCATAGGAATAAGTTTCTACCAAACACACCTACATCTATGCTTCTTATGAAGTCCACTCCTGATGGTCGGAAACTGTATCCTAAGCTGATTTCACGGAGTTTTACCCAATTGTTTTTGTAAACATATTCTTCTGTAGGAAGTGAGCCATAATAATTTTGATTTGCCAAAACAGGAGTAGTATTCGGTGTTCCTGCAGATGTTACCCCAGGGAAAACTATCGTTCCTCTTTCTGATGTTTTTGCAGAAACACCATAAAAATCTAATAACTCTTCCGTTCCATTAAACAGATATCCACCTTGTCTAATGTCCAGTTGCGCAGTAAGATACACTCCTTTGTATTTAAAGCTCGTTCCTACACTTCCTGTCCAGTCTGGTTCTACATGTCCCAAGACTTGACCGCTTTTGGTCAATGGTATTCCATCGCTTCCTACCAAGATTTTTCCATTTGCATCTCTCATATAAGCACTACCAACGATAGAACCATATCTCTCACCTTTTACAGCATAGATAGCAGGGTTTCCAGAGAAACCTCCCATATATATTCTATCCGTCTTAGGGTGAGTTTCTTCTACTAATGAGCGGATTCTACTGAAATTAAAATTAACTTCCCAACTGAAATTTTTTGATTTAATAGGAGTTACTTTCAGTCCCGCTTCTATCCCTTTAGAAGAAGTTTTTCCTGTATTCTCAATAGATTTAACAGCTCCAGATGCAGGGGAAACTCTAAGTCCGATGATTCCATCTGTATTCTTATTTTCAAAATAGGTGAACTCCAAGCCAATTCTATTTTTCAAGAAACGAAGCTCTGTTCCTACTTCATATTCTGTTGTAAATTCTGGTTTCAAATCAGGATTATTCCAAGTATCTGCTACTGTGTAGCCTACAAAGGTTCCTAAATCATTATTAAATGGAAATGTAACCCCTGGCACGAATCCATCACGATACTTTGCTTTTTCATATGCCTGTATTACCAAATAAGGATCTGCATCCCTCGCCGTTCTGGAAATCCCTGCACGCACTTTACCATAACTTAATACATCTTTGTTAATCTTAAATGCATCCGAGAATACGAAGGAACCACTTACCCCAGGGTAGAAGTAGTTTCTATTATTTTTCGGCAGGGTAGATGCCATTTCATATCTTCCCACTAAGTTCAAGAACAAATAATTTTTGTAACTCAAAGAAACATCCCCAAAGAAACCAAATAATGTTCTTTTACTTTCATAATTATATGCTGGGTCAGAAGCTGCAATATTATTAGTATTTACCAACCCTGGAGCGGCTAATTCAGTTCCTGTAATGACACTATTTCTGTAAGTCCTTTTGTTGTAATCCTGTCCAACCACAACTGTCAATGCCAGATTATCAGTAATATTGGTATTGATATTTGCCATCAATGTTGAAGTAAGTTCATTTCTCTTCACATCATCATAAGACAAATATCCTTTAGGCTGCGTTCCAGAATATATATCTCTGAATATCACTCTATTATCTACAAAATAGTCATTTCCTAATCTATAGGTCAGTTTCAGCCACTTTGTCAAATCATATCCTAAATTCAAACTCGCAATGAAACGGTCACTGGATGTCTTAGCAAAGTTCTTATAAACAGACCAATATGGGTTATCAAAACTCCCTCCACGGAAATTGAGTTGTTTCCCTGTAGCTGGATTAACATAGCCATACCCCTTCAAATCCCAGCTTACAGGAGTGTGAAACAAAGCAAAAATAGGGTTATTTCCATCCTGCCCTGCAAATGGCACATTTCCTTTCGTAGTATTGTAAGAAACATTTACCCCCGCATTGAATTTATCCGTAATCTGCGTATTTCCATTAAATCTAAAATTGGTTTTTTCATATTCTTGGTTAGGGACAATAGAAGTCTGCAAGGAATGTCCTGCTGACAAGAAAATATTAGATTTATTAAATGAGTGTGATAAAGACACATTATTATTTCTTGTTACACCTGTCTGTAGAAACTGCTTTCTTGGATCATAAACAGAGAGCGTAACATTTCTGCCCGCTGCATTGCTATATACAGTCTGCCCTTGTATTTTAGGACCCCAAGATAAAGATGTCCCTTCTCTATATACTCCCCCGTTTCCCTGTGCATAAACTGTCTGATAATCTGGAAGAACCAAAGCATTATCTACCGCAACCTGTGTAGAAAGAGTGATTTGTGGCTTTCCTGCTCTTGCTTTTCCTGATTTCGTTGTGATGAGAATAACTCCATTAGAACCTCTGTTTCCATAAAGAACAGCTCCCGCAGCTCCTTTTAAAGTTGTAATTGTCTCAATATCATCAATATTGATATCCGCTGCTCTGTTAGGAGAAGAAATCCCTGTAACAGTATTGGCATTCCCATCATTTGCGTTAGTAATAGGCACTCCATCAATCACATACAAAGGTTCATTAGAATTAGTAAGAGATTTTGCCCCTCCTCTAATGACTAATCTACTTCCAGAACCTGGTGCCCCGCCAGAAGAGATTACCTGAAGTCCTGGTGATTTCCCCGCTAGTGAATTGACTAAGTTTTGATTCCCAACTTTTGATAAATCATCTCCGCCTACTTTCGTAGTCGCATATCCAAGAGATTTATTATCTCTCTTAATTCCCAAAGCAGTGATTACCACTTCGCCGATTTCCTTGACTTTCACAGAGTCTTTCTGTTTTTCCTGTGCGTTTCCGACCACAAAGGAAGAAGAAAGAACAACTGCCAAGACATTTGATGTTAGTTTCTTCATAATTAAAATGAGTTTTTATTTTCTTTGACAATTTTATAACATTTTTTTAATAAAAACAATAGATTTGTAAAAAAAATATTAATTTTGTGCTAAATTTTATTTAAAACTTAATTTTTATTGCATATTTATGAATTTAAAGCGTTTTTGGTCTGAAATTTGCATTGAGGCTGGTTGTGATGAGGTAGGAAGAGGCTGTCTGGCAGGTCCTGTAGTCGCTGCTGTTGTGATTATTGATGAGAAATTTGACCACAAGCTCATCAATGACTCTAAAAAACTAACCGCTAAAGTTCGTTTAGAACTAGACCAATACATAAGGGAAAATGCTGTGGATTTTGCGATTGCAGAAGTTCCGCCGTCTTTCATTGACAAGCATAATATCCTAAATGCCAGCATTCACGCAATGCACTTGGCATTAGACCAGCTAAAAACCCGCCCAGAGCTGATTTTAGTGGATGGAAATAGATTTCATCCGTATAATTTTATCCCGCATGAGTGTATTGTAAAAGGCGACAGCAAGGTTCTTTCCATTGCAGCCGCTTCTATTTTAGCTAAAAACTACCGAGACCAGCTCATGCTGAAACTCCACGAAGAATTCCCTGAATACGCTTGGGACAAGAATGTAGGCTACCCCACCAAAGCCCATAGAGAAGCCATCAAGAAACATGGCGCAACGCCTTATCACAGAATGAGTTTTAAACTCTTGAATGACAAATAAAAAAAAGGAAGCTTTCGCTTCCCTTTTCTTTTAATTTATTATTTGAAAATATAACTTACCCCAAAACTCGCAATTTGCTGAGACTTCTTTCTAAATGTGTTAGGGTCTCCTGTTTCAGGCTCTATAAGGTCTGGAAAAGCACTTGAAAGACCAAAATCATAACGAAGTACAAATTCAAGTTTTCTCTTCACGCTAAATCCTAATCCGCCAGCTATAGCAAAATCAAAACCAGCTGCTTTACCTTTTAAATCTTTTATATAGCTAAGTTTAGGCGCAGCTCCGACTTTTTGGTTTATCAAAAACCCAAATCTAGGGCCTAAGATAGCAAAAAACTCATCCTCTGCAGATGAAAAATAACCTTTAACAAAAATAGGAACACTAATATAGTTATTAGCATAAACGGTAGAACCCGCTCCCTTTTCACCAGCGGCTAAATATTCTAACTGAGGCTGAATAAAGAATTGATTATTATAATCCAATGGAATTTCAGCCAATGCACCAAAATAAAAAGCAAATCTCGCAGAAGATGGGTTGTGCGCGTTTCTAACTCTAGAAACATCTGGTCCTGCTATAATACCAAACTTTGTTTCCTCAAACTGCAATCGAACCTGTGAAGAAGCAAAATTAGCTAATATAAGAAGGCTTCCCAATAATAGTTTTTTCATAATGATTTATTTTAATTTAACAATTTTTTCTAATTCAAAGTACAAAAGTAACATTTTTTTATTATCCTTGTATCAATCGAGTAATTTTTACTTGTTTTTTGTAATATTCTTTAGCTTCCTCTGCGGGTGCTCCGAAATAAGTTTTCCCTTTTTTCAAATCTTTTGAAACCCCTGAAGTTGCCAAAATAACCACTCCATCTTCTACTGTAATATCCGAGGAAACTCCTACTTGCCCCCAGATGGTAACATCATTACCTATATTACAGCATCCCGCAATCCCAACTTGTGATGCAATCAGACATCTCTTTCCAATAATAGTATCGTGCCCTATCTGGATTTGATTATCCATCTTTGTTCCTTCTCCTATAATTGTAGTGTCTGTAACACCTCTGTCTATGGTGCAGTTCGCTCCTATTTCCACATCATCTTCTAAAACTACATTTCCTACCGAAAGCATCTTGATATAGCCTGTTGGAAGTTTTCTGTAATAAAACGCATCTCCTCCAAGAGCTGTCCCAGACTGGATAATACAGCGATTTCCTATCTTAGTTCTATCGCCTATCACCACATTTGGCATGATGATACATTCCTCTCCTATCTCCACATCATTTCCTATGACTACAGAAGAATGAACCTGACTGTTTTTCCCTATTTTTACATTTTCTCCGCAAGTTTTAAATGTCTGTATTGGAGTAAAATGAGCATTGATTTTATTAAAATCTCTAAATGGGTCATCCGAAACCAAAAGAGCTTTTCCCTGTGGACAATCAACTTCTTTGTCGATAAGAATAACTGTCGCCTCAGAATTTAAAGCCTTTTCATAATATTTAGGATGATTTACAAAAACAATCTCTCCTGATTTTACTCTATGAATTTCATTCGTTCCAGAAATAGGAAAATCATCCACACCAATATATTTAGCATCGATAATTTCTGCTATTTGTTTTAATGTCTGGATTTCAGGAAATTTCATAGTAACTATATAAATTTATTTAACTCTCTCTAAATAAGAACCATCTTCTGTATTTACTTTAATCTTATCTCCTGGTTCTATGAATAGTGGAACCAAAACTCTAGCGCCTGTTTCTACTATACAGTTTTTCAAGGCGTTAGTTGCTGTGTTTCCTTTCACACCTGGGTCTGCCTCTGTCACTTCCAAAAATACCGTTGCAGGAAGTTCAGCAGAAAGGGGCGTTTCATCTGATTCTTTCAAAATTACTGTAATTTCCTCACCAGCCTTCATAAACTGAGCGTTTTCTATCATTTCTTTGTTTAGATAGATTTGAGAAAAATCTTCATTGTTCATGAAATGATATCCATTCTCATCATCATAAAGATACTGGAATTTACGCGTAATTACTTTAACTTCATCGATTTTATGACCAGCAGAAAAAGTATTATCTAACACTTTTCCATTCGTTACTGATTTTAATTTTGTTCTTACGAAAGCTGGACCTTTCCCTGGTTTTACATGAAGGAATTCTATTACCTTATAAATATCATGGTTAAACTCTATACAAAGTCCTTTTCTAATATCAGCTGTTGTTGCCATTTTTTATTCTAATTTTTTAATCTTGATTATCTTCTTCCTCTTTTTTCGTTCCGCCGCCTCTGATGATTCCTCTCTGGGATGATTGTATAAATTGTACAATTTCGTCTCTTTCTGGTGTAGACAGCACTTCTTTTTCTACATATGCCAATGCCTGAGATACATTCATTCCCATTTGGAAAATCACTCTATAAATGGACTGAATCTCCAAAATCTTCTCATTAGAGATTCCTCTTCTTCTCAGCCCAACAGAGTTAATCCCTGCATAAACAGGCGGTTCTCCTCCTACTTTGACATAAGGCGGAATATCTTTTCTAACCAAAGAACCTCCCGCTGTGATTACATGTTTCCCTATTCTAGAGAACTGATGCACCGCACTCAGCCCACCAATGATAGCATAATCGCCTATTTCCACATGTCCGCCTATCGCACATCCATTTACTATAATGGCATTATCACCGACAACACAGTCATGAGCGATATGAGATGTAGCCATGATTAGACAATTATTCCCAATTTTAGTATATCCTAAAGCCTTGGTTCCTCTATTAACCGTTACACATTCTCTAATGGTCGTATTATCACCAATGATAACTTGTGATTCCTCTCCATCAAACTTCAAATCTTGTGGTATCGCAGCGATGACAGTTCCTGGAAAAATTCTGCAGTTTTTACCAATTCTTGCTCCATTCATAATGGTAACATTGGAGCCTATCCATGTTCCTTCCCCTATTTCCACATCCGCTGCTATGGTGGTAAATGGGTCTACGGTAACATTTTGTCCGATTTTCGCTCTTGGGTCTACTGCTGTAAGCTGATGAATCATTTAGTCTATTTTTGTTTTTGCTACTTGAGCCATTAGCTCTGCTTCCACCACTACATTATCACCTACATAGCCATACCCCTGCATGTGTACTATTCCCCTACGGATAGGAGCTAACAACTCTAATTTAAAGACAAGTGTATCCCCTGGGATTACTTTCTTTTTGAATTTAACATTATCTATTTTCACAAAATATGTAGAATAGTTCTCTGGGTCTGGGACACTTGACAGCACCAAAATCCCCCCAATCTGTGCCATTGCTTCTATCTGTAAAACTCCTGGCATCACAGGTTCTTTCGGGAAATGTCCTACAAAGAACGGTTCATTCATTGTGATGTTTTTCAATCCTACGATATGATTATCAGACAGTTCCAAAATCTTGTCTATCAACAAGAACGGTGGTCTGTGTGGCAATAATCTCATAATGCCGTTGATATCATAAATAGGCTCTTTGCTCAAATCAAAATTTGGAACATTTTTCTTCTTTTGAGCTTTGTATATTTTATTTAGTTTTTTAGCAAACTCTGTGTTTATGTAATGTCCTGGTTTATTAGCAATTACTTTTCCTTTTAATCTTACTCCTGTCAATGCCAAGTCACCGATAACATCTAATAATTTATGACGAGCCGCCTCGTTTGGATAGTTTAAAGTCAAGTTATTCAAAACTCCATTTGGCTGAATGGAAACATCATCTTTTCCAAAAGCTTTTTTAAGTTTTTCAGCTGTTTCAGGAGTTAATTCCTTATCTACATAAACAATCGCATTAGAAATATCTCCACCTTTGATTAGACCTGCATCCAAAAGCATTTCTAATTCATGTAAAAAACTAAATGTTCTAGCAGAAGAAATTTCATTTTTAAAATCAGAAATATTTTTCAAAACAGCATTCTGAGTTCCTAAAACATTAGTCCCAAAATCCACCATCGTAGTTACTTCATAAGTATCCGCTGGGATAATGGTAATCTCAGAACCAGTCTGTGGGTCAGTGAAACTAACAACCTCTGTAACAACAAAATACTCTCTCGGTTGCTCCTGCTCCACCACTCCTGCTTTCTCTATAGCTTCCACAAAAAACTTAGATGAACCATCCATAATAGGAGGCTCTGCACTACTCATTTCTAGGATAGCATTATCTACATCCATCCCCACTAACGCCGCCAAAACATGCTCACATGTGTAGATTTTAACTCCTGATTTTTCTAATGTCGTTCCTCTATCAGTAGAAACCACATAGTTAGCATCTGCTTCTATCTGTGGATTTCCTTCTAAGTCTGTTCTCACGAACACATAGCCTGTATTTTCCTTAGCAGGTTTTATGGTTAGGGTTACTTCTTTTCCTGTGTGAAGACCTATTCCTGATAGGAAAACTTCTCCTTTTAAAGTTTTTTGTTTATCACTCATTAGTTTTATCTTTTGAGTTATTTTCTAATTGATTTATTCTTTTCACTATTTCTGTCAAGTTTCTAAAATGCACATAGTTTCTTCGGTAGTCTCCTGCATCTATGGCTGGTGCTCCGTACAATGCCTCGCCATCTTTTACATTCTTATTTACACCACTCTGTGCTTGTATTTTCACTTGATTTCCTATGTTGATATGTCCTACAATTCCCACTTGACCACCGATCATATTCCAGTTGCCAATGGTAGTAGAACCTGCTATTCCTGCCTGTGCAGCAATCACATTGTTTTTTCCAATTTTCACATTGTGTGCGATTTGGATAAGGTTGTCTATTTTAGTCCCTTCTCCTATAATGGTAGAACCTATGGTAGCCCTGTCAATACTACAATTAGAACCTATTTCTACATTGTTCTCTATGATTACATTTCCCAGCTGTGGGATTTTATCATACCCATTTGGCGTAGGCTGAAAACCAAATCCATCTCCTCCTACCACGGTATTAGAATGGACAACACAATTTTCACCAATGACACAGCCGTCATAGATTTTCGCACCACTGTCTATTTTAGAGTTTTTACCGATTTTCACATTTTTACCAATGAAAACCTGTGGAGCAAGCTGAACACCATCGCCAATTACCGCTTTTTCTGAAATATATGTGAATGCTCCTACATAAACATCCTCTCCCAAAACAGCCGTTTCATGGATGAAACTCTGCGCTTCTATTCCTTTTTTCTTTTCGGTCATCTGCTGATAAAGGTTCATCAAAACCTGAAATGCAAGATATGCATCTTCCACCTCTATGATGACTGGCTTATAATTTTCTTCTTTCAAAAGATTTTTTGAAACAATAAGCACAGAACTCTCTGTAGAGTGTAGAAAATGTACAAATTTTTCATTCGCAATAAAAGACAAATGTCCATGCTTTCCCTCTTCTATAGGGGAAAATCCATGAACTTTTATTCCTTGGTCTCCAATTACTTTTCCTTTGATAAGACCTGCAATTTCAGCAGCTGTAAACTCCATAATCGTGCAAAGATAAGAAAAATCCTATTTACTAAATAAAATTTGTTCCAAATCTACGAAAAATCAATTTATTTCATATAAAATTTTTCTATTTTTTTATAAAATTTCCCTTGGGAAAGACAGCACATATCTCGCGCTTCTTTCGTTGAGCTTGGAAGATAATATCTGGCTTTCCGCTTGGTCTAAGGCAACTCTGTTTCCGTTTCTCTGAATCAGAAAAATAGGCTGGTGCATCTTGTCATAAGGCAGGAGATGCCGCGCAATATGATCTATGATAAATTCCCCTTCGGTTATTCCAAAGAAGCGGTTGGTTTTCTGTATTTTATCTTGAATAATTTTCTCCGAAAACGGCTCGGGAGAAGATTCTATTTTAGGAAATCTTCTTTTGATCACGGTTTTACAGAGGTAAGAGAGGACAAAGTCCGCGCTGTGCTCCCAGAGTTTAATTGCCTGAATAACATCAGTATCATCCAGTTCTGTAAATCTTCTGATGTCTTCTTTATCCGCTTCGTGGAAATCGGTTTTGTATAAAAAATACTTTAAATTCTCAGGCGCCTGTATGTCCCAGCCTTCATTTACAAGAGATTTCGCGCGACCCATGATTTTCACCAAAAGATTTTCTGCGATTACAGCCGCCTTGTGGAAATACACCTGCCAGTACATAAACATCCGCGCGGTGAGGTATTGTTCTATGGAATAAATTCCTTTTTCATCTACGGCGAGTTCATCTTCGCAGACATTTATCATAGAGAGTATCCTCTGTGTGTTGATATTCCCTTCGGCAGCGCCGGTGTAGAAGCTATCTCGTTTCAAGTAATCTAATCTATCCACATCCAGCTGCGAGGAAATCAATTGATTAAAAAATTTACGATGATACCTCCCTTGAAACATTTCTATCGCCATAGAAAGCTCTCCGCTATATTCTTCATTCAGTTCTTTTAGTAATAACAATGACAATTTCTCGTGATGCCAGCTGTCCATCAGCATATTTTCCAGAGCATGCGAAAAAGGCCCATGCCCTATATCATGAAGCAGAATGGCAAGCATGGCAGATTTTTCTTCCTCTCTGCTTATGGCAATTCCTTTCAGCTTTAAAGTTTCTAATGCCGTGTACATGAGGTGCATCGCGCCTATGGCATGGTGAAACCGCGTATGGGTAGCACCAGGGAAAATGGAACTGAGCAGCCCCGTCTGCGAAATCCGGCGGAGGCGCTGGAAGTAAGGGTGTTCTATGATGTCAAACAGAATTTCGTGGGGGATTTTTATAAATCCGTGTACGGGGTCGTTTATGATTTTTAATTTATTGCGCATGGGATGAAAAATAAGGGCAAAGATACTCATTTCTCAGGAAAAGCATTGCATATCAGTTGGTTTTATTTCAGCATGGGCGGATTTCTTTCATTTTGACAGAAAGG
>CAUQHD010000030.1:0-13570 GCA_963517805.1 uncultured Flavobacteriaceae bacterium
AAAAACGATGTTGAGTTAAAGATAAAAATTCATAATTTTACGCCCATGATTACAAAAGAAACCATAGACAAGATTTTTTCCGCCATTCGTGTGGAGGAAATTGTCGGTGAATATGTCCAGCTGAAAAGAGCAGGCTCTAACTATAAAGGCCTCAGCCCTTTTGTAGATGAGAAAACGCCGAGTTTTATAGTTTCTCCAAGTAAACAGATTTGGAAAGATTTTTCTTCTGGAAAAGGTGGTACAGCAATTTCTTTTCTGATGGAAATCGAAGGGTTTTCCTATCCAGAAGCCCTCCGCTACGCTGCTAAAAAGTACGGAATAGAAATAGAGGAGCTGAAAAAAGACCTCACCGAAGAAGAAAAAAAGGCGCAGACCGACAAGGATTTGTTATACAAAATCCACGAAGTAGCGAATGATTTTTTTCAGAACCAGCTTTATGAAACCGAAGAAGGGCGGAATATAGGGCTTTCCTATTTCAAAGAGCGTGAACTGAAGCCAGAAACCATCAAGAAATTTCAGCTCGGATATTCTCCAGAGCTCAAAAATGCCTTTACGCAATATGCCGTAAGTAAGGGCTATTCCAAAGAAATTTTAGAAAAATCTGGACTTTCCATCTTTTCGGAAAAATCTACCGAGGGAATAGACCGTTTCCGTGAAAGGGTGATTTTCCCTATCCATGGGTTTTCAGGGCGTGTGCTGGGATTTGGCGGCAGGATTTTAAAATCAAATACAAAAACCGCTAAATACCTAAACTCTCCCGAAACGGAGATTTATCATAAATCCAATGTGCTGTATGGCTTGTTCCAGTCTAAACAAGCGGTTTCGCGCGAAAATATGTGTCTCTTGGTGGAGGGTTACATGGATGTGGTCGCCCTGCATCAGTCTGGAATAGAAAATGTGGTGGCGAGCTCTGGAACTTCCCTGACCACGGAGCAAATAAAGCTGATAAAAAGGCTGACCGAGAATGTTACCATTCTTTTCGATGGCGATGCGGCGGGAATAAAGGCGAGTTTCCGTAGTATAGACATGCTCCTTGCGGAAAGTATGAATATCCGTATTCTGCTGTTTCCAGAGGGACACGACCCAGACAGCTTTGCGAGGGAAAATTCGATGGAGTTTGTTAAAAATTTCATTAAAGAAAATTCAAAAGATTTCATCGATTTTAAAGCTGAAATTCTCCTCAAAGAAGCTGAAAACGACCCAATAAAAAAGGCCGAAGCTATCAGAGATATAGTGAAATCTGTGGCGCATGTGGATAATGGGCTGAAACAGGAAATTTACCTCAAACAGATAGCGACTCAGTTTGGGCTCACGGAAAGAAATCTTTTTGATGAACTTCAGGTTCAAAAACAGATTTTGAAAGGGCAGGTGCAGCCAAAACCAAAACTGGAAATTGTCCCAAAAACCGAGGAAAAACCTTTTGCAGATTCTGATAAAACGGCGGGATTATTGGTTTTGGAAGAAAAATTAGTGGAGCTGATGCTGAAATACGGCGACAGGATTTTGACCCGAAGAGACTCTGAAAACAATTCCTATCAAACCACTGTGATAGAGGAAATTATCCATCATTTTCAGGAAGATGACTGCGAAATCCTTACGGAAACCAATAGAAAAATCATAGATGAAGTCCGGCAGGGTTTGGAACAGAACGAAATCCGCTCAGGGAATTTCTTTTTTGGGCTGATGGACGAAGATATTTCAGGGAAAATAGCCGATGCTTTGGTAGAAAACTACGAAACCAGCGACTGGAAGAAGTTTAATATTTATTTCCGAACGGAGGATGAAGTGCTGGATAAAGTCGTGAGGGATGTTATCCTTCGCCACAAGAGAGAATATGTGCTGAAAATGATAGAAGATTTGAAAAAAAGTCTGGATGAAACGGAGGAAAAAGCAGAAATTTATGAACAAATCGTCAGACTAAACCAGCTGAAAAGTAAAATAGACCAAAAACTTTTTCGGATTTTGTGACAGATTGGTTACCTTTGGGAATTGGAATAATTTTTGAGAAAAAGGAGATAAAACTATGTTTATAGTATCATTAAACTACAAAAAGGAAATCAGTGAAGTAGAAAAATATTTAAAAGAACATGTGGATTTTCTGGATAAATATTATTTGCTCGGAAAATTCATCTGTTCTGGAAGAAAAAATCCAAGAACGGGAGGGATTATTCTTGTAAATGAAAAAGATAAAGAAATGGTAATCGATATAATGAAAGAAGACCCATTTTATAAAAATGAAATTGCAGAATATGAATTTATAGAGTTTATTCCGACCAAATTTGATGAAAAATTTGCTTATTTTGTAAATAATTAACCTTAAAAAGATTTATATATGGACATAAAGAAAGAATTTAGAGATTTTTCTGTAAAACATTTAGGAAATAATGGGCTGGTAACGGACCAATATATGGGAATGTTCAATCCTACCAACCTTACACCATACATCACCGAAGAAAGAAGGCTGAATGTAGCGCAGATGGATGTTTTCTCAAGACTGATGATGGATAGAATCATCTTTTTGGGAACAGGAATCGATGACCAAGTGGCGAATATCGTGACGGCACAGCTGTTGTTTTTGGAAAGTGCTGACCCAAGCAAGGATATTCAGATTTACATCAATTCGCCTGGTGGAAGTGTTTATGCAGGATTGGGAATTTATGACACGATGCAGATTATCAAACCAGATGTAGCTACGATTTGTACAGGTATGGCGGCTTCTATGGGAGCGGTGCTTTTGGTTGCGGGTGAAAAAGGAAAGCGTTCTGCATTGAAGCATTCCAGAGTGATGATTCACCAGCCGAGTGGCGGCGCACAGGGAGTTGCGAGCGATATGGAAATCAATTTGAGAGAAATGCTGAAATTGAAAAAAGAACTTTATGACATTATTTCCGAGCATTCTGGGCAGTCTTACGAATGGGTGGAAAAAGCATCAGACAGAGACTACTGGATGACTTCCACTGAAGCGAAAGAAATGGGAATGGTAGATGAAGTTTTGGAGAAAAAGAAATAAATAAAAAGCCTTTCAATAGAAAGGCTTTTATAATTTTTCCAATTTGGCAAATTTCAAAATCAAGTTCTTTTCGCCTTCTGTGGCAAATTTTATTTTTGCTTTCACATTATTAGGGTCTGTTCCATCCAAAAACAGCACTTCTCCCACTCCGAAACGATTATGCCTTACTCTGTCCCCTACTTCTATATCTTGGGACTGGCTGCTGTCAGGAGTATTTATTTTCGCAGATGAAACAGGAGTCAAATTCCTTTTAATAGGTTGCTCTGGTAATTTTTGTTCATCAGTAGAAAGTTTTTTCTTTGGTTCTTTCTTTTGGAAAGCCCTCGGCATGCTCGGTGTATCATCAAAAATACTAGATGACAGCCCTGAGCGATTGATTCCCCTGTTTTCTACCATAGGATTGATAAAATCTAAATAATCTGTATCCACCTCGCTGAGAAAACGGCTCGGCTCCGAATCCGTGATTTTCCCCCACTGAAAACGCGAAACAGCATAAGAGAAAAACGCCTGTTTTTCGGCTCTTGTAAGGGCTACATAGAACAGTCTGCGCTCCTCTTCCAGCTCCTCACGGGAGTTAGAACTCATAAAACTAGGGAACAGACCTTCTTCCAGCCCTACGATATAGACAATAGGAAATTCCAGCCCTTTGGATAGGTGGATTGTCATCAGAGAGACTTTATCGCCTTCCTCATCATCCTCCTGTGTATCAGCTGATAAGGCTATATTTTCTAGGAAATTAGACAAACTCGGGTCGCCATCTTCCAGCTGCTGCTGTTCATCTATAAAACCCTGCATGGAGTTCATCAATTCCTGAATATTTTCCACTCGTGAGATGCCTTCTGGTGTTTGGTCTTCTTTCAAAGACTTTATCAAACCACTCTTTTTAGCCACTTCCATCGCTACTTGATAAACATTTTCTGTTTTCAGCATCACTTGGAAAGCCTTTATCATCTGCCAAAAATCATTCAGTTTGGTTAGAGCTGAATTATTTATTCCTAAATTTGGTGCATGAAACGGCAGAGCATCCAGCACATTAGCAATAGACTGCCCTATCGAATCGGCATAAACAATGAGTTTATTCTGTGTCGTTTCTCCTATCCCACGCATCGGATAATTGATAACTCTGAGCAAAGCTTCCGAATCATTTTCATTGACCAAAAGTCTGAGATACGCCAGCAAGTCCTTTATTTCTTTTCTTTGGTAAAAGGATAATCCGCCATACACTCGGTAAGGGATATTTTTCCTTCTCAGTGCATCTTCAAAGGCTCTGGTCTGGGAGTTTGTACGATATAGAATAGCAAAATCATTAAATTTTTTCTGATTAAAATTATGCTGTTCCCAGATATTTCCCGCCACAAAATTCGCCTCATCTGCATCAGATAGAGAGCGGTAGACTTTTATTTTTTCTCCAACTTCATTATCACTGAATACATTTTTCTCAAACTGATTTATATTTTTGGAAATCAAATCATTAGCCGCATTTACGATATTCTGTGTAGAACGGTAATTCTGCTCCAATGAAACGATTTTCGCATCGGGATAATCCTTTTTAAAATTCAAAATATTCTGAATATTAGCCCCACGGAAAGAGTAGATAGACTGTGCATCATCCCCTACCACGCATATATTTTCAAATTTAGAAGCTAAAGCCTTCACTATCAGATACTGAGAATGGTTCGTATCCTGATACTCATCTACCAGAATATACCGAAATCTATCCTGATATTTCGCTAAAATCTCTGGAAATCTCGTTAGTAACTCGTTGGTTCTCAATAATAAATCATCAAAATCCATCGCCCCGTTCTTAAAACAAGTTTCCACATATTTCTGGTAAATCTGTCCCATCAGCTTCATATTAGCCCGTTCATCGGCTTCCATCAGCTCTGGATTGTTATAATAGGCTTTTACCGTAATCAGATTGTTTTTATACTGAGAAATTCTGCCCTGCACTTTCTTCGGCTTGTACAGATCTGAATCTATATTCATCTCTTTCAGGACTTTTTTCAGTACATTGAGAGAGTCTTGGGTATCATAAATAGTAAAATTAGATGGAAAACCAAGATAATGAGCCTCACTCCTCAAAATCCGAGCAAAAACAGAGTGAAAAGTCCCCATCCAAAGGCTTTTCGCATCGCTGTTCCCTACCACCTTTGCAATACGCTCTTTCATCTCTCGCGCAGCTTTATTGGTAAAGGTAAGCGCCAGAATATTAAAAGGATCTGCTCCATTGGTTATCAGATGTGCTATACGCATCGTAAGAACACGAGTTTTCCCAGACCCTGCTCCAGCAAGCACCATCAGAGGCCCTTGCAGAGTGGTCACAGCTTCATATTGAGCATTATTTAATCCTTTTAGGTAATCCATAATCAAAATTTAGGGCTACAAATTTAGCGAAATTTAATAATTATCTAATTTTTTTATTTTTGCGAAAAATTAAATTATCTTTTGAAAGCGGTCACTCCTTATAATTCTGCCAAAACCAAAAAAGCCCAAGTAGAGGAAATGTTTGATAATATCGCGCCTAAATACGATATTTTGAATCGTGTTCTTTCTCTGCGGACGGATATTCTTTGGCGAAATACTTTGGCAAAATGGCTCAGAAAGGATAATCCGGCTCTTGTTTTGGATGTGGCGACAGGAACGGGAGATTTGGCGATTAAAATCCAACAAATGACTGATTGTCAGGTATTAGGATTGGATATTTCTCAACAGATGCTGAATATAGGGTTTGAAAAAATTAAAAGACTTAATTTAGCTTCCAAAATATCTTTACAAAAAGGAGATGCTGAAAATTTACCCTTTGAGGACAATAAATTTGATGCTGTAAGCGTTGCTTTTGGTGTAAGGAATTTTGAAAACTTGGAAAAAGGGCTGAAAGAACTCCAGAGAGTAGTGAAAAAAGGCTGCTGTGTGTATATTTTAGAGTTTTCCAAACCCAATGGTTTTTGGGTTCCTTTATATTTATTTTATTTTAAAAATATTCTGCCCATGATAGGAAAACTGATTTCAAAGGATAGCGGGGCTTACACTTATCTACCTGATTCTGTAAGTGTTTTTCCTTATGGAAAAGAAATGAAGAAAATCCTTCTAAATATAGGATTTTCTGCTGTAGAATATAAAAAATTAAGTTTTGGAGTTGCTGCCATTTATAAGGCAACAAAATAGAAAAATATGAACAAGAAATTATTAAAATCTGCAATTTTAGCATTATTATGCGCTTCATCACTGTTTTCTGCACAGTACTTTAATATCAGAAACAGAGCAGACAGACTAGAATGGATAGATGTCAAGAAATACAGCTGGGGTTTTTATCTCAATATGAATGATTTTGATTATAATTTTTCTGAAATAGACAAAAACCAAAAAATGGTGACTTCTAAAACCAGCAGCAGTTTTGGTGCGGGACTTATTGGTAGAATGAGACTTAATGAGCATTTGGATCTGAAATTAGAGCCAGGGATGCAGTTTTTAGAGAGAGAATTAATTTTCAAAAGAGCCGAAGTTTTGGCCGCCAATCCGCAGGATATAGAGACTTTTACATCAAGAAAAATAAAATCTACCTATGTAGATGTACCATTATTACTAGAATTTCACGGAAATAGATGGTTTAATTCCCGAGTGTATGTCGCAGGAGGAGTCAACTGGCTTATCAATCTGCAGTCTCAAGAAAAAAGCAGAGATGATAACATGAATGGAGTTTTTCGTACCACTACGCACAATCTGGCTTGGTCTGCAGAGCTTGGTATTCAGTTTTATTTCTCCAAATTTAAGCTTACTCCAGGCTTTCGAGGGACATTTGTAATCAATAATGAATTAGTAAGAGACAATCCTTCCACTCCGGATTATTGGGCAGGGTCGCTGTCGCGCCTCAATACAAGGGCTTTTATGTTTATACTGAAATTTGAATAAAACTAAATTTAAAAATAGATTAGCAAAAATCTATTTTTTTTTGTATTTTTGCTCAAAAGTTAGAACAATCTTCTGATGAAGCTTACAGAATTAGAAAATAATTTTTCAGAAATTGAGGATAAAATACTAAAAATCAGTGTTAAATACAAGGATTTAAAACAAAAGTATGCTGAATTATTAGAAAAAAACAACCATCTGAAAGCAAAGTATGAAGAGGAGGTAATGAAGAATGAAGAGTTAATAGAAGAGCAGAAAAAAATGAAGCTGACTTCTGCTATATCGGGAAATCCAGATCATAACAGATTGATGAAAAGCCACATCAATAGATTAATAAAAGAAATTGATGTATGTATAGCGGAACTTCGGAATAGTGGATTGTAATGGAAATGCAGAGAGTAAATATCGTCATAGCTGGAAGGTCTTATCCCCTCAATGTGCCTGTAAATGAGGAAGAAATGCTCAGGAAAGTGGGAAGGCAGATAGAAAGCATGATTAAAGATTTTGAAGCAAATTTGGCCGTAAAAGACAAACAAGATGCCTTGGCTATGTGTGCTTTAAAACTGGGAGCAAATGCAGAAATGGGAGCGGTAAATATAGAAAAAAACATACAATCTTCTAATGTAAGATTAGAGAAAATCAATCAATTATTAGATGATTTAGAGGAAAACCTCTAAAAATTTTTGCCTACAATAGTTCTAACAAAATTAGGTAAACTCAACGCTAAAAAAATACCGGACAAAAGTTTATTCAATGGCGTGCCGTGTTTCGCGGATTACAGAGAATAAAAATCAGTCCAAATCGTATTGATTAGGAGTTTACTCTAAATCAAAGGATTATTGTAGGTTTTGTTTTAGAATTAAGGAATAAAAAATTATAAATAAATATTTAATGGACACTATACTTTATATTATTATTGCTGCTGTCGGCGTTGTGATAGGTGTTTTAGTGGGTATTTCATACTCAAGAAAGTCTACCAACTCCAAAGCAAATTTCATTATAAAAGATGCGAAACAGAATGCAGAAAACATTATCCAAAATGCTAATGTTCAGGCGGAATCCATCAAAAAAGAAAAAATAGTTCAGGCAAAAGAAAAGTTCTTAGAACTAAAATCTGAACATGATGCCAATATCCAGTCCCGCGAGAAAAAAATGCAGGAAGTTGAAAAAAGGATAAAAGACAAAGAATCTAAACTAAACGATGAACTGAGCAAAATTTCTAAACTTGAAAAGGATTTGGATAAGCAACTTGCTGATTATGAGCGGAAACAAGAAATTATTGACAAAAAACAAGCTGAGTTAAACGAAGCTACCGCTCAGAAAATTGAAATTTTAGAAAAAATATCAAGTTATTCTGCCGAAGAAGCTAGAGATGAATTGGTAGAAACCATGAAAGCCGAAGCCAAAACCAGAGCTCAAGCCTATGTTCAGGATATTATAGAAGAGGCAAAAATGAACGCCAAGAACGAGGCGAAAAAAATAGTTATCCAAACTATCCAAAGAATCGGGACAGAACAAGCGATAGAAAATTCTGTTTCAGTTTTTAACATAGAATCTGATGAAGTCAAAGGGCGAATTATCGGTAGAGAAGGACGAAATATCAGAGCTTTGGAAGCTGCTACCGGAGTAGAAATTATCGTAGATGATACACCAGAGGCTATTCTATTGTCCTGCTTTGACCCTGTCAGAAGAGAAATCGCGAGATTATCCCTTCACAAATTAGTTACCGATGGGCGAATCCATCCCGCAAGGATAGAAGAAGTGGTAGAAAAAACAAGAAAACAAATAGAAGAAGAAATTATAGAAGTGGGTAAGAGAACCATCATAGATTTGGGTATCCACGGGCTTCATCCAGAGTTAGTAAAAGTGGTTGGAAGAATGAAATTCCGTTCTTCTTATGGGCAAAATCTGCTGCAACACTCCCGCGAAGTAGCAAATATAGCCGCTACAATGGCAGCAGAGCTTGGACTTAATGTTAAATTGGCCAAGCGTGCAGGGCTTCTCCACGACATTGGTAAAGTTCCTGAAGAAGAATCTGAGCTTCCTCATGCGCTTTTAGGAATGCAGTGGGCAGAAAAATTTGGCGAAAATCCAGAAGTTGTAAATGCCATTGGTGCTCACCACGATGAAATAGAAATGACCTCTCTCCTTTCCCCTATTGTTCAAGTAGCGGATGCTATTTCTGGTGCAAGACCCGGAGCAAGAAGACAGGTTTTAGAGTCTTATATCCAAAGACTGAAAGACTTAGAAGCTGCTGCATTGAGTTTTGATGGTGTTTCCAGTGCATACGCCATTCAGGCAGGGCGGGAGCTTAGAGTAATGGTAGAAAGTGTAAAAGTGAATGATGAAAAAGCCCACCAGCTGTCATACGATATATCGGAGAAGATTCAAAATGAGCTCACATACCCTGGGCAAGTAAAAGTAACCGTAATCCGCGAAACAAGAGCGGTAAACATTGCAAGATAAAATAAAAACCTCCTAATTAGGAGGTTTTTTGATTTATATTTCTAAAATATTTTCTTGATACAAACCATCTACAGACAGGTATCTCTCGCCCGTATCATAATTAATAGTTAATATCACAGCATCTTTTGGGAAATCTTTCAATCGCTGGGCAACTGCAGCCACAGAGGCACCAGTAGAAATTCCAGCTAAAATCCCCTCTTCTTTAGCCAATCTCTGCGAAAAACTAAATGCATCTTCATTGCTTACCAAAATAGTTCCTTCTAAAATATTAGTATTCAAGACTTTTGGAATAAATCCTGCTCCGATACCTTGTATAGAATGTGGCCCTGGATTTCCACCGCTGATAACGGGTGAAAGTTCCGGCTCTACAGCAAAGGTTTTTAGTTGTGGAAATTTTGTTTTTAAAACTTCCGAAATTCCTGTAATATGTCCGCCTGTCCCCACGCCTGTAATCAGGTAATCAACGCCTTCTGGGAAATCATTGATAAGTTCTTGCGCCGTTGTATTCCTGTGAATTTCAGGGTTGGAAAGGTTTTCAAACTGCTGCGGAATCCATGAGTTTTCTATTTTCTCAGCAAGTTCCTGTGCTTTTTGAATAGCTCCCTTCATCCCTAATTCTCTCGGTGTAAGCACTATTTTTGCTCCATAAGCGGACATTAGTTTTCTTCTCTCCACGCTCATACTTTCGGGCATTACCAAAATCAGCTTATAGCCTTTCACAGCAGCAACCATAGCCAGCCCTACCCCAGTATTCCCAGATGTAGGCTCTATAATCTGTGTTTCTTTGTTTAGTTTTCCCTCTTTTTCAGCAGTTTCTATCATCGCCAAAGCAATTCTGTCTTTAATGCTTCCTCCAGGGTTAAACTTTTCTAATTTAATCCAAACATTATGGTCTGGAAATAACTTGCTTAATCTCACTACGGGTGTTTTCCCGATAGTTTCTAATACATTTGCGTACTTCATTTTATTTATTTTAAATTATTTTTCTAAAAAACAGAAAAAGAGAGACCAAAAAAATATTCAGTCTCTCTTCTTTAATATTATGACAATAAACAATACTAAGCCATCAGAAAAACTGAGTTTATCTGAGACTTACAACACATATTTATATTTTTCCTAAACACTTTTGTAATAAATTTTAAGCAAATGTAATAAAATTTTTTTCATTTGCAAATTTTATATAGAAAAATTTATCACTTCGTCTGGGCGTTCTTTACTTCGGATAATGGTTTTATCTTTATAATAAACCAAACTGTAAGGGTCTATACTCTCTGTAAGCCAGACATTTCCGCCAATAGTAGAATATCTGCCTATTACCGTTTTCCCACCAAGGATAGTAGCTCCAGCATATATGGTTACATTATCTTCTATCGTAGGGTGTCTTTTGGTATTAGCAATGTCTTTGGTAACTGCCAATGCCCCCAAAGTTACATTTTGATAAATTTTTACATGATTTCCAATGGTGGTAGTCTCTCCAATAACTATCCCTGTTCCGTGGTCTATAAAAAAAGCCTCTCCTATTTTTGCGCCAGGGTGAATGTCTATTCCTGTGCGGCTATGAGCCAGTTCTGTCCATATTCTGGGAAGCAGCGGCACCTTTTGCTGATGCAGATAATGAGCCATACGATACACAGCAATGGCGTAAAATCCAGGGTAAGATATCATCACCTCCTCTACGCTTGTAGCAGCGGGGTCACTGTCTAAAATAAACCGAGCATCTTTTTCCAATAATTGATGAATTTTAGGAAGTTCATCAAAGAAAGAATAAACAATCTGCTCTCTTTCGTTTTTATCTTGGACTACATCATGGATAATCTGCTGAAATTCTGCTCTGAAAGATTCCAGCCGTTCTTTTATCTTATCCTTGCAGTCGCATCTATGATATTCCAAGAAGAAAATAAACCTAAAGAAATCATCTACAAAATTTTCTATTTTCTTCTTATCCAAGTCATATTGTCTCGCACAATACCCCGCACTTAGGCGGTTTAGAAACTCTTCGTTCATACTGCTTCTTTATTTTCGTTCATGCAAATATAGAGTAATTAATTATTTTTTATAAATATTCCAATCCAAAAACAATATTAAACAACCGCTATTTTAGAGAAAATATTTTTTGGTTTTTATAAATATTTTGTAAATTGGCTTCCTTAATAAAAAAATAAAATGACTACAATAGAGAAAATTTCAAAACTTCGTCAGAAGATGCAGGAGAAAGGTATCAATGCATTCATTGTCTACTCTGCAGACCCACATATGAGTGAATATCTACCCGAAGAATGGCAGGAGCGCACTTGGCTTTCAGGCTTTACAGGTTCTGCTGGTTTTTTGGTGGTAACTAATGAAAAAGCAGCTCTTTGGACAGATGGAAGATATTTCGTTCAGGCAGCGCAGGAGCTGGAAAACACAGGAATAGAACTGATGAAAGACGGCATAGAGGGCACTCCGAACTATATTGACTGGATAATCTCTCAAACGCCTGAAAATGGAAAAGTAGCCGTAAATGCTCTGGCAACATCTCATCTAAATTGGGAAAGTTTAGAGCAAAAATTATCTGCAAGAAAAATACAACTTGTCAATGAACCTTTATTAAAGGACATTTGGACAGATAGAGGCGAACCTTCTAAAAATGAAATCTTTGTTCATCCCCTGAAATGGGCAGGGCAGTCTGTCGTAGAAAAACTAAACGCCATCCGTGCGAAAATGCAGGAAAAAGACGCTTCATTGCATGTTATTTCAAGTCTTGATGATGTGGCTTGGACATTAAACTTACGAGGAAGTGATGTGGACTGCAACCCTGTATTTCTTGGTTATATCCTTGTAACGGAGGATGGAGAGGCTACGCTCTTTGTAGATGTAGAAAAACTCAATGATGAAGCCAAAAAACAAATGCAAGAGGCCGAGGTAAGCGTAGTTCCTTACGATGAATTTTTCTCTTATTTAGGTCAATTAAAAAATGAAAAAGTTTTAATTTCACCAAATTGTAACCAAGCGGTTTTCAATGCTTTAAAGGATAAAAACACTTTCGTTCTGTCGGCTGTTCCTGGCAATCTGATGAAAGCCATTAAAAACGAAACCGAATTGGAAGGCTTCCGCACAGTGATGGTTCGTGATGGTGTAGCGATGGTGAGATTCCTCCATTGGCTTAAAAACAATGTAGGAAAAGAGCCTATGACGGAATATTCTATTGGAAAAAAATTAAGAGATTTCCGTGCTGAGGGTGAAAATTTTGTAGGTGAAAGTTTTGGAAGTATCATTGGTTATAAAGGAAATGGTGCTATCGTGCATTATTCTGCGAAAAGCGAAGGAAGTAAGGAAGTTACTAACGAGGGCAGTGTTCTTGTAGATTCTGGCGGACAATATTTAGAAGGAACTACCGACATTACCCGAACGCTGGCTTTGGGTAAAGTATCAGCAGAGTTTGTAAAAGACTGCACTTTGGTTCTGAAAGGGATGATTAACCTTTCTTTGGCTCAGTTCCCGAAAGGCACAAGAGGTGTTCAGCTGGATGCTATCGCTCGTCTTCCGCTTTGGAAAGAAGGCAAAGACTATGCACACGGAACAGGGCACGGCGTGGGAAGTTTCATGAATGTGCATGAAGGGCCTCAGAATATCCGAAAAGATATGAATCCACAGGAACTTTTAGCAGGAATGGTGTGTTCCAACGAGCCAGGGTTTTATGTTGAAAATCAATACGGAATCCGCCATGAGAATTTAGTGGCAGTGAAGGAACTGAGAACCACAGAATACGGCACTTTCTATGGTTTTGAAACCCTTACGCTTTGTCCGTTTTTCAAGGATGTGATAGATGCGGAACTACTTACCGAACCAGAAAAAGAATGGCTGAACGCCTACCACAAGACCTGCGAGGAGAAATTGGCTCCGCACTTGTCAGGTGAGGTCAAAGAATGGTTCTTGGAGCTGGTAAGTCCGCTGTAATCAATAATTTTTACCATTGAATGCACTCTTTTTTGGGTGCATTTTTGTATAAACAGGAGTGTTTTAATTAAAATACACTTGCAGTTTAGTTCAAACAAGTTGCGGGAACTAAAATACACTTGCAGTTTAGTCCAAACAAATTGCGGGAACTAAAATACAAGTGAAGTTTTGAACAAACAATATGCGCGAATTAAAATGCAATGTAAATTGATAATAAATAACATATTTTATTATCAAATTCATAATTATTTA
>CAUQHD010000031.1:0-13352 GCA_963517805.1 uncultured Flavobacteriaceae bacterium
CATTCATCGCCTACTGGGTGGTAACACTTCCGTTAGGATTTTTCCTCTGCATAACTATGAAAATGGGCGCTTATGGTATGTGGGTAGCCTTTGGGATAGGACTTACCATTTCTGCTACACTGCTTGCTGTCCGATTTTTAAAAATCAGTTCTCAAAATAAAAAATAGAGATTTGGTTTAAATCCTAAATAAATGGATTGGTGGTAAATCATAATCTCACAAAACAAAAATAAAAAAACCTCCTTTTTAAGGGAGGTTTTCATTTTGCTTTAAATTTATAATATTTTAGGGAATTTCGCTGGGTTACTTTCATGGAAAAGGTCATAAACTTTTTCTACGATATCTTCCACAGACGGCTTAGAGAAATAGTCCCCATCTGATGCGTAGGCTGGTCGGTGGTTTTTAGCAGCTATGGTCAGCAGCTTACTGTCTAAGTATCTAAACGCCCCCTGTTTCTCTAAAATCTGCTGCATGATATACGCCGAAGCTCCGCCCTCTACATCTTCATCTATTACAGCAAGGCGATTGGTTTTCTTCACGCTTTCGCTGATTTCCTCTGACAAGTCAAACGGCAATAGCGACTGAACATCTATCACCTCAGCATCTATGCCTAGTTTTGCTAATTCTTCCACAGCTTCCGTTACGATTTTCCAAGTAGAACCGTAGGTCACCAGCGTAATGTCCTTCCCTGCTCTGGTAATTTCCACCTTTCCGACAGGTACGGTAAATTCACCAATGTTGTCTGGTTGCTTCTCTTTCAATCGGTATCCGTTCAGTGGTTCTATGATAAGCGCCGTGTCATCAGATTTCAGCATCGTATTATAGAATCCAGCCGCTTGGGTAAGGTTTCTCGGTACTAAAACCATCATTCCTCTTACCAGATTCAGAATTCCCGCCATAGGCGAGCCCGAATGCCATACACCTTCCAAACGGTGTCCGCGGGTTCTCACGATAACAGGAGCTTTTTGACCGCCTTTGGTTCTGTATTGTAAAGTTGCCAAATCATCGCTCATCCCTTGCAGACAATATAAAACATAGTCCAAATACTGAATTTCTGCAATCGGTCTTAAACCTCTCATTGCCAGACCAACCCCTTGCCCTAAAATAGTCGCTTCACGGATTCCTGTATCTGCAATTCTGGTTTCGCCGTATTTTTCCTGCATTCCTTCAAGTCCTTGGTTCACATCACCGATACTTCCTGTATCTTCACCAAAGATTAATGTTTCTGGATATTTCTCAAAAATCTTATCAAAATTATTACGGATCACTACTCTTCCATCCAAAATCTGAGAATCTTCGCTGAAAACTGGTTTTATTTCTGGAATATTTACAGCCTTCCACTCTGATTCGCTGTATAGATGTGATGAATAATTTTCAGTCTCTTTCTCTGAAATTCTTTCATAAACCTGCACTAGATTTTGTCTATCGCTGGTATTTTGCTCTCTCGTAGCCCAAAGCACTTTTCTCACCAATGCAAAAATATCCTTTTTGCCCACTGTAACCAGTGCCGAGAACTTCTCCAACAATGCAGCTACTTCTGGCTGATTTTCAAACTGTTTTACCAATGGTAAAACTTGGTTTTGGATATGGTCTATTGATTCTCTATATTCTGCCCAAGCCTTCTTCTGCTGTTCTCTCACAAAGGCTTTCGCTTCTTTTTCTATCTCATCCAGCTCCTCCACAGAAGAAAGTGTCTGCTCTTCGCCATCTATTTGGATAGAATAATTTAAAATCCATTCTCTAAATTTATTAAGACAATCAAACTCTGTCTCAAAGTTCATTCTCTCCTCATCCTTATATCTCTCATGAGAACCAGATGTAGAGTGTCCCTGCGGCTGTGTAACTTCTATAATATGCAAAATCACAGGCACGCTTTCCTCCCTTGCGAGCTGCTCTGCACGGGCATAAGCCTCCAAAAGCATCGGATAATCCCACGCTCTTACTTGGATAACCTCGCATCCTTGCTTGTCGCCTTCTTTTCTTTGGAAACCAGCCAAAATTTCAGATAAATCTTCCTTTGCTCTTTGGTTGTGCGTAGGAACAGAAATTCCGTAGCCGTCATCCCAAATAGACATAATCATCGGCACCTGCAAAGCACACGCCGCATTGATAGTTTCCCAAAAATGTCCTTCTGCCGTAGATGCATCTCCGATTGTCCCAAAGGCCACTTCCTGCCCATTGTGGGAGAATTTTTCAGAGCCTTGGAATTTTACTTCTTTATAAACATTAGACGCCAAAGCCAGCCCGAGAAGTCTCGGCATTTGCCCTGCTGTAGGCGATATATCGGATGAAATATTTTTAATCTGTGTCAAATCCTTCCAGCTTCCGTCTTCATTCAAAGAACGAGTCGCAAAATGGCACGGCATCTGTCTCCCTGCCGAAGCGGGTTCGCGCTCTACATCAGTATCTGCATAGAGCTGAGCAAAAAATGCATCCACGCTCAAAACTCCCACTGCCATCGCAAAAGTCTGGTCACGGTAATATCCTGAACGCCAGTCTCCTTCGCGGAAAACCTTTGCCATTGCTAACTGCGGAAGTTCCTTCCCATCTCCTACAATCCCGAATTTTGCCTTTCCTGTAAGAACCTCTTTTCTCGTTAAATAACTTGCCTCACGGGAAATTCTTCCCAAGCGATAATCATCTAAAACTTGCTTTCTAAAATCCTGAAATGAAACCTGTTCTGTTTCTATGTAATTAGACATAATTATTTATTTTGTTATTTGTCTTTATCTTTGTTAAACTTTATTTCTTATCTCAAAAACTCCTCCAAACCTATTGTTTTCTGTTCTCCGCTGTCCAAGTTTTTCACGGTAACCTGCTGGTTTTTAATCTCATCACCTCCGTAAAAAACAATCTCTGGAATTCCTTTCTTCTCGGCGTAGGTAAATTGTTTTTTCAGTTTGGCGTTTTCTGGGTACAGCTCTGCTGAAACTCCTTTGGCTCTTAGTTTTTGGATTACTTTCATCGCTTCCGTTGCCTCCTCATCGCCATAATTCGCAAAAAGGTATTCTATTTTAGGCGTTTTATTCTCTGCGAAAAGTCCCAATTCCTCCATAACAAGGTAAATTCTATCCAATCCGAATGAAATCCCAATCCCCGAAATTCCCTTCACACCGAAAACCTCCGTAAGATTGTCATACCTTCCGCCGCCGCCGATAGACCCCATCTGAACGCCCTGAACTTTTACTTCAAAAATCGCTCCTGTGTAGTAGTCCAAACCGCGGGCAAGGGTAATATCAAAAACCAAAACTTCCTCATTTACACCCAGTTCCAGCGCTTTATTTAATACAAACTCCAGTTCTTCTATTCCCTTTTCGCCAACTTCTATTCCTTTAAATTTTTCTTTCAGCAGGGCAAGTGTATCCTTTGTGGAAAGCCCTTCGAATAGGAAGTTCAGCTTTTCTACGGCTTCTTGTGAAATTCCCTTTTCCAGCATTTCCTTAACTACGCCATCTTTTCCGATTTTATCCAGTTTATCCAAAGCAACCGTAAAGTCTATCAACTGCTCTGATATATCCGCATATTCCGCCAGACCAGAGAGGATTTTTCGGTTATTGATGCAGATTTTCACAGGTATTCCCAGCTCTCCAAAACTCTTCAGATACAACTGCACCAGCTCCACTTCCTGCCATAGACTTTCTGAACCTACCACATCCGCATCACATTGGTAAAACTCTCTAAATCTCCCTTTCTGCGGGCGGTCTGCTCTCCAAACGGGCTGAATCTGATACCTCTTAAACGGGAATGAAAGTTTTCCATGGTTCATCGCTACAAATCTCGCAAATGGCACGGTCAAATCATATCGAAGCGCCTTATCAGAAATTTGTGGAGTTAGTTTTTTAAAATCCTTATTCTGCCAAGTTTCCTCATCCACATCAGAAGTAAAATTTCCCGAGTTAAGTATCTTGAAAATCAGTCTATCTCCCTCTTCTCCGTATTTCCCAGTAAGTGTAGAAAGATTCTCAAAACTCGGCGTCTCCAAAGGCTGAAAACCAAACAGTTCAAAATTCTGCTGCAAAACACCGATGATGTATCTTCTATTGTAAATTTCCTGTGCCGTAAAATCCCGAGTTCCTTTTGCTAAACTTGGCGCTGATGACATAATTATTTCTATTTTAATAAAAAGACAAAAGTAAAAAAAATAAACCTTATAAATCAGATTTATTTAATAAATTTGCCTTTATAAAATTCTCTTCATTATGAAAACTTTTTTATTTCTTATTCTTTCGCTATTTGCATTGACCGCAAATGCACAGCAAAATTACTATGAATTTGGGTGGAATAACCAATACGGCATCGTGGACAAAGACGGAAACGAAACCCTGCCTCCATCCTACCAATGGGTATCTCGTTTGATTGATAATGAGTCGCCTTTCATCGTTCTAAATGGAAACAAAGGCGCTGTAATCACAAATAAACAGACTGGGAAAATGGAAAAAATAGACTATCTCATTGATACTTATCTCATTAGCATTGATAAAAAAGATTATATGTATGCTCATTCCAGCGGAAATGGCTTTCTTCTGAATAATCTAGATTTGGACAGTAGAATAAAACTTCCAAAAAGATACATCAAAGTCAGAGATGAAGGAGATTATCTGACTGGTTTTACGAGCAGGAATACTATTGATTTCATTTCTAAAAAAGATTTTGAAATAAAGAAAGAAATCCTCGCTCCAAAGGAAATCCAAAGTTATCCAACGGAACAAGGGAACAGAGTCTATATCATCAGTGGGAAAAATTCTACACTTTTTCTAGATGACAATCTGAATAAAATCGCCTCTACGAATACTATTTTCAAAGAATTTGATAACCTGAAAGAATATTTAGAAAAGCTAAACATCAGCATTACAGACCCAAATGAGTCAATTGTAGGCGTTGCCGCTTCTGCAAACTATCCTTTTATTTTTCCAAAAAGAAATGGCGACTATGCCATATACAACATTCATTATTCCAAAGAAGAATCTATTCCGTTTTTTCAATTCAAAAGAATAGGTTTTAGCATTTACAATTCCCGCTATGAAAACAGCGTAACACTGAGGAACAATCATGATAATATGTATCTCTTTTTCTACACTGATGTCCGTTCTAAAACCATACTCCTGCCCAAAAAATATTGGAAAAGTATAGATTTACAAATTATTAATCATTAACCTATGGAAATCCTGCTCGCGACGCACAACCAGCACAAAAAAGAAGAAATTCAGCAAATTCTCAGAAGTAATTACCAAGTAACCAGCCTTACCGATTATCATATTTTTGATGAAATTGAAGAAAATGGAACTACCTTTTACGAAAATGCCCTCATCAAAGCTAAATATTGTTTTGAGAAAACAGGAAAACCAAGCGTAGGAGATGACAGCGGTCTGGTTATCTCTGCCTTAGATGGAAGGCCTGGGATTTTTTCGGCGAGGTATGCTGGTGCGCATGATTTTGAAGCAAACATGCAGAAAGTTCTCACAGAAATGCAGGATATAGAAGACCGCGAGGCGTATTTCATTACGGTGATGTGTCTGGTGGATGAAACAGGAGAAAACTACTTTGAAGGAAGAGTATACGGCACTATTTCCAAAGAAAAAAGAGGCGAAAAAGGCTTTGGGTACGACCCTATTTTTATCCCAAAAGGCTATGAAATTTCCTTTGCCGAGATGTCTCCTGAAGAAAAAAATAGGATAAGCCACCGACAAGAGGCGGTTGCCAAGTTTCTGGAGTTTCTGAAAAAACCAAGCGGAGTGTAAAACACCGCTTTTTTTGTTGCCAAAATGATAAAATGTGCGGATTGGTTTCTTAAAACAAGCTATTCAAAAATAAAAACGGCTTTATTTAGGTTAAATTGAAACTGCTGTCAAAACTATCCCTTGCCTCTTCGTATCCTATTTGGAAAATTTCATCCATTTTACTCTTTTTAGTCTCAAAGGTGCTGTAATTAGAGAGTTTAGGAGAGTCTATAAGCCAGTCACAGTAGGAAAATTTATAAGATTCCACCCTATTAGACAGCAGGTCAAACGCCCGATAGGTAACGGATTTTATGGAATTCATCTGATTTTGTTTCACTTCTTGCGGTAAAGAAAGATAAACGCCTATTATCTTATCACATCTGTCTCGTATGATATCCGCAGGGAAATTATTAAGAATTCCACTATCGCTGTACAGCACCCCGCCGAACATATACGGCGTAGCAATCCCAGGGAAGCTGGACGAAGCGATGATAGCATCTATCACTCTGGTTTCCTTGTCAAAAATTTTCAGCTCCCCAGTCACAATATCCGTAGCGGTGATGTTTACTTCCTTTTTAAAATCGCCTATCTTCATCTCCCCAAAAATAGGTTTTAGATATATTTTAAAAACAGCAGACTTGACAATCCCTGGCTTATTAAACGCGATATGTTTCCAATTGAAAAAATACACCGATTTAAAGAAATCCAAAATCTCCTTTGGTTTTTTTCCTACCGCATAGAGACAGCTCACAATAGCCCCTACACTCGCACCTGCCAATATCTCTGGTTGGATGCCTTTTTCCTCAAGAAATTTGAGCACTCCTGCATGAGCCACTCCCTTTGTACCGCCACCAGACAATACCAATCCTAATTTATTATTCATTTTTATCTCAAATCCAAGTTAACTAAAAGTAATAGTGATAGCCAAAAATATGGTCAAAAGTAAGATAAATAAAACTAGAAGACTCTCACTAGCTTTGTCTTTTTCTTTTCTCCTATACAAAATTATTGAATCCAAAATCAGCCCTAAAATAACTGCGATTATTACAAGAAATACAATTAAAATTGGTATAACACCTCTATCTATTGCACTTTCTATCAGTGTACTTTCAACCAAAATATAACAAAGTAAAAAAACAACTATAAATATTACAATTACTGTTAGGATTCTTTTAAAGAAATGATTTTTCATATTATTTTTCCTTTATAAAAAGCTTCGCCAAAGTCTAACAACAAGAATTGGCAAAGCTTTTATTTTTGTTTTTTATTCTTTACTTTCTGTAAATTTAAATATGAATAACCTCTCCATAGGCTGCTGCTACAGCTTCCATTACTGCTTCAGAAAGTGTAGGGTGCGGATGGACAGTTTTTAGAATTTCGTGTCCTGTGGTTTCTAATTTTCTAGCTGCCACAGCCTCTGCTATCATTTCGGTAACGCCTGTTCCTATCATATGACAACCAAGCCATTCGCCGTATTTCGCATCGAAAATCACTTTCACAAAGCCGTCTGTATCTCCATTCGCAGTAGCTTTTCCACTTGCAGAGAATGGGAATTTTCCTACTTTTATTTCATAGCCTTTTTCTTTCGCCTGCTTCTCTGTAAGCCCTACTGATGCTATCTCTGGCGTGCAGTATGTACATCCTGGGATATTGCCGTAGTCTATACGCTCTACATCCAGCCCTTTTATTTTCTCCACGCAGGTAATTCCCTCTGCTGACGCCACATGCGCCAGAGCCTGAGTAGGAAGGATATCTCCTATCGCATAATAACCTGGCACAGAAGTTCTGTACCATTCATCCACTACTACTCTGCCTTTTTCAGTTTTAATGCCTACTTCTTCCAGACCGATGTTTTCTATATTAGCTGTAATTCCCACCGCTGAAAGTAGAATGTCCGCTTGTAATTCTACAACGCCTTTTTCAGTCTTCACTTGGGCTTTCACTCCGTCACCAGAGGTATCCACAGACTCCACAGAAGCGTTGGTCATTACTTTTATTTTTGCTTTTTTAAAGGATTTTTCCAAATGTTTAGAAACATCTTCATCCTCCACTGGCACGATGTTCGGCATGAATTCTACCACTGTAACCTCCGTACCCAGCGTAGCATAGAAATACGCAAACTCCACTCCTATCGCTCCAGAACCTACTACTATCATAGATTTAGGCTGTTTTGGAAGGGTAAGCGCCTGTCTGTATCCTATCACTTTCTTGCCATCCTGAGGAAGATTAGGAAGCTCACGAGAACGAGCTCCTGTCGCTAAAACAATATGTTCCGCTGTATATTCTGTAACTGCTCCATCTTTCTCCACAGCTACTTTCTTGCCTGGTTTTACTTTGGCTGTCCCGAAGATAACATCTATTTTGTTCTTTTTCATCAGGAACTCCACGCCTTTGCTCATTTTTTCGGCTACACCGCGGCTTCTTTGGACTACATTAGGAAAGTCAAAACTTGCCTCTACTTTATTTAAACCAAAATCCTCCGCGTGGTTGATATATTTAAAAACCTGTGCCGATTTCAAAAGCGCTTTGGTAGGGATACAGCCCCAGTTAAGGCATATTCCGCCCAAATTTTCTTTTTCTATAATTGCGGTTTTAAAACCTAACTGTGATGCTCTAATTGCTGTAACATACCCACCAGGACCACTCCCGATGACGATAATATCATAATTCATGTGATTAACTTTTTTGTTTCTGCGAATTTAATGTTTTATTTTGATTCATCAAATTTAATGATAAATATTGCCGAAAATTTTGTTAAGTTATCAGAAACTTTTATCCCATTAATGTATCAGTTTATATAACAGCAGTGCGATGCCTTATACTGCAGCGGTGTGTTGCTCTATCCCTATACGAACAGAGCAACTGTTCCTATACGGACACACCTGCCAAACAACACCATTCGATGTGTCTGTATAGCGTTATTCCACTACCTTCACTAATACTGTTTTATTATCTCTGATTATATATCTTATACTTTCTTCATTAGAAAGAATTATTTTCTAAAAAGGATAGAAACTGTTAATTTAAACCTAAGCTAACAAAGAGGTTCAGTTCAGAGAAAGAATCATTCTCAATCTTTGTTTTGTTTAATCTCTTTGCTTTCTCCTCATCAAAAGGAATAAAAAAAATAAAATCTTCATTCCAAAAGCAGATTTTCTTTATCTTTGGCAATTACTTTTAAATTTCAATGAAGAAAAGAGTATTTTCTATTGTAGGCCCTACGGGAATTGGGAAAACCAGACTAGCTATCTTGGCAGCCCAGCATTTGGGAACGGAGATTTTGTCCTGTGATGCCCGCCAGTTTTTCAAAGAAATGCCCATAGGAACCGCCGCTCCCGATGAAGATGAACTTGCCCAAGCCAGACATCATTTCATAGGAAACCTGAGCGTAGCCGATGAATATTCCATCGGGCAGTATGAAACAGATGCTCTGAAAAAATTAGAAGATTTATTCCAAAAATATGATGATGTAGTTTTGGTAGGCGGTTCTGGAATGTATGAAAAAGCCTTAACCGAAGGCCTGAATGACCTGCCCCAAGCCAATGAGGAAAACCAAAATAAACTCCAAGAAATCTACGAAAACCAAGGTATAGAAGCTCTACAAAAACTCCTAAAAGAAGCCGATGAAGACTACTACAACACAGTAGACAGGGAGAACCCACGAAGGCTCGCCAGAGCATTGGATATTATATGGCAGACCGGAAAGACCTATTCACAAAACATAGTAAAACCGATGGATAAAAGAAATTTTGAAGTCATCCGCATTGGAATTTCCGCGGACAGAGAGACCATCTATGACAGGATAAACCGCAGAGTAGATATAATGATGGAAAAAGGCCTCCTGAAAGAAGCCGAAAACCTGCTCCCATACAGAAACCAAACCGCCCTGCAAACAGTAGGATATACCGAGCTGTTTAAGTATCTGGATGGCGAATGGAGCCTGGATTTTGCCATCTCCGAAATTAAGAAAAACTCCAGAAGATACGCCAAAAGACAACTGACATGGCTTAGGAAATTGGACAATATTTATTGGATAAATTATGATTATTCGTTAGAGGAATTAAAAGAATTCTTAAAGAAATTCAACCGATGAAAGATTTTATAAAAAAACATTTTTGGAACATTGCCACGGGAGCATTTATTCTCGCATTTTTCTTTATCCCTGGCTTTAGAGAAACCCTGCAGAGACCTTTCCTCGGCAGTCCATCTTTGGAAAGTGAGAGAATAGAAGGCCGCCTCTCCAGCGAAGATTATAATATCAAGCTGAAAGGCATCAATGTTCCTGATGCCCATCTGTCTGACTTCAAAGGGAAATATATTTTCCTGAACTTCTGGGGAAGCTGGTGCCCGCCGTGCAGAACGGAATTCCCTACCATTCAGGATTTGTATGATAGTAAGAAAGAGAAACTCGACTTTATCCTAATTGCCATGCAGGATGAAGAAGAAAAGGTGAGAAGTTTTATCAAGAAAAATAACTACACTGCTCCGGTATATATGACAAACGAAACGCTTCCCCAATCTCTGGAATTTAGCGTTTTCCCTACCACTTTCATCATCGGGAGAGATGGAGAAATCCTGAAAAAAGATTCCGGCGCGGCTGACTGGAACAATGAAAGCGTACACCAATTCATAGACAAACTAAAATAATCTTATGATGAAAAAAACAGCGTTCTTGGCTTTTGGGATTTTACCTTTGTTGGCTCTTTCGCAAGAAACCCAGACAACGGAAATAGAAGAAATAATCTTCCAAAAGAAAAGCAAATCTTCCGACCTGACTTCGGTAAAGATTTCTGCTGAACAAGCCGAACAGACAGCCTCTGTATCCGGCGGAGTAGAAACCCTGCTGAAAACCCTGCCGTCGGTAAACTCTAACACAGAGCTAAGTTCCCAATATATGGTGCGTGGAGGAAACTTTGATGAAAACCTTATTTACATCAACAATATAGAAATTTACCGCCCATTTTTGGTAAGAAACAGTCAGCAGGAAGGGCTGAGCATCATCAATCCTGATATGGTGTCCATCGTGAATTTCTCGGCAGGAGGTTTTGAGGCAAAATATGGAGACAAAATGTCTTCCGCACTGAACATCTATTACCGCCAACCGAAGAGAAATGAGCTTTCTGGCGAAATCTCTTTAATAGGCGGAAAACTAACCACTGGGCTGGTTTCAAAAAATAAGAAATTTACCGCTCTGCTGGGAGGAAGATACCGAAACACCAATTTAATCCTAAACACCCTAAGCGAAGAGACCGATTTCAACCCTGAATACATTGATTTTCAATCTTATCTCAATTATAAAATCAATGAAAAATGGAAACTTTCCTTTCTTGGATACTGGGCGGAAAACACCTACAAAATGACTCCAAAGAAAAAAGAAATAGAATTCGGGACGCTGCAAAACCCTATAAAACTGGACATCTACTACCGAGGAAAAGAAAATGACCAATATAGAAATATGATGGGAACATTCTCCGTGAATTTTACCCCAAATTCTAAATGGAATTTTTCTTGGGATAATTTCTTATACCGAAACAGAGAGCGGGAATATTATACAATAACATCTGCATATGCACTATCCACAACTGACCCTGTTACGGGCATTCCTGTGGTGTCTTATGATATCGGCGGGCAGATAGACCATGCAAGGAACGACCTTTTGGCAACGGTATACGGCTCACAGCTGACAGGGCAGTTTAGCTTTAATGCCAATACCAAAATAGAGTTCGGAGCTAAAATAGAAAACGAAAAACTGCAAGACCTTACAAATGAATGGCAGCATATCAATTACAGAGGTTACAACTGGTCTTTAGGTGGAAATCCTTTCGGAATTCTAAGCAATCCTTTTCCACTGAACCTAAACTACAGCATTGGAGGAAATAACAACCTGAAAACCAACCGCTATTCTGGTTTTATCCAATATTCCAAGAAATTCTACTGGGGAGAAAACAAAATGTTCCTAAATGCAGGAGTGAGAGCCCAGCATTGGAACTTCAACCATGAAAACCTGATTTCACCAAGAGTTCAGCTTGCCCTAAAACCAAACTGGAAAGCGGACATGCTGTTCAGATTTTCGGCAGGTGTGTATTATCAGGCTCCTTTTTACAAGGAAATAAAATCTCTGGATGGAAGTTTCAACAAAAATATAAAAGCCCAGCAGTCATTACAATTCATCGCTGCAAACGACTACGAATTTCAATGGAATGACAGGCCTTTCAAACTGACCACAGAACTGTATTACAAAAATCTAAAACACCTCATCTCCTAATACATGGATAATGTAAGAGTAAGATACTCAGGCGAAAATAATTCTAAAGGATATTCCTACGGAATAGATGCAAGGCTTTTCGGTGAATTTGTACCAGGGGTAGATTCTTGGATTTCTGCAAGTTACGCCAGAACCTATGAAAACATAAACGGCAAAGGCTACATCCCAAGACCCACAGACCAAGGATTCCGGTTTTCTATGTTTTTCCAAGACTACATGCCCAAAGTCCCAAGTATGAAGGTAAATCTTACATTGGTTTATGCATCGGGGCTTCCTACGGGGACACCTGTTTCATTTGATGCATCGGGAAAACCCAATTTTGATATGGCTTATCTTCTGCAAAAAAGACTTCCTGCCTACAAACGCGTAGATATAGGGCTTTCCAAAACATTCATTGATGAAAAAGACCGCAGACCCAAAAGTGCTTTCTGGTCTGGTTTTAAGGAACTTACCTTAGGAATACAGGTTTATAATGCTTTTAATATTCATAATACCATTGCCAATCAATGGATAAACGATGTATCCAGCAACTACTACTACCCTGTTCCTGTGAGACTTACAGGAAGGTTTTTCAATGTTAAATTAGATTTCAAATTCTAAAAAAAGAAGGCTTTAACTAGGTTAAAGCCTTTCACATAAACTGAATTTTAAAATTTAAAATGTAACTCTAAGTCCAAGTCCAAATCTCGCTGCTGTGAAATCTGTTTCGCCGCTGTAGAACCATACACGAGGACGCCAGTCAAAGAATAAATCCAACGGAGCCCCTGGTATCTTAAAATCTATCCCAGCCACAGGCGCAAGAGAAAATACAGTAGAACCTCCCTTCACAAAGCTAATCCCAGGCCCAACTCCTAAATACCAAGCCAAACCTCTAGCATTGCCTCCAAATGGGCTTTGGTAGTGGTACATAGCATTGAGGTGTGTTACCCCTGAACTAAACAAAACCGCAAATTCTCCAGCATGATTTCTGGAAAAGAAATGCTTAACATGAGGTCCTACAGCAGTAGATCCATCTCCTACATCTACGAGAAGACCTATTCCTGTGTTATAATAAGAACCTGAACCTCGCTTCTGAGCATTGAGATTAGACAAGCCTAATCCCAAAAACAATGTAATTCCTAATAATTTAACTGCTTTTTTCATAATTAAAATTTTAATTTTCAAACTTACTAATAATTAACGAAAAAAAATAAAGTTTATTTTATTTTTATAAAAAATCCCTAATTTTGGGGAGATTTTTAGCACATAAATTATAACTACTATGGCAGAGAATTTATACATCCCTGAAGGAGCATCAAAAAAGGAAAAATATGAAGCCTTACTCCCTCAATTACTGGCTCTTACCGAAACGGAAAAAGATTTGACTGCTAA
>CAUQHD010000032.1:0-13149 GCA_963517805.1 uncultured Flavobacteriaceae bacterium
AAAAATCAGAGTTTTATCGTGTTTTCTTCAAATTTCAGATTCTGCTCTGGAAAGTCCAGTTTTGTGAGTTGTTTTATTCGCTGAAAAGCCCTGTTTTCTGCATCCAGCTCAAGTCCTTTTTCTTTGGTCTGTTTTACAGAAACCACCTTTGCAGAGAGAAAATCGCCGTTGGATTTTAGTTTTATGTCCAACAAGGGCGCGATGCCTTTGTCTCCCGTAAGGCTGAACCTCCCATAAGTATTGAAATTCCCAAGGCTGTAGGCTATGAATTTATTTTTATAAACTTCCACCGCACGGGTCACATGCGGGCCGTGTCCCAGCACGATATCCGCCCCTGCATCGACCACAGAACGCGCGAAATGATGCACATCTCCTCTATTTTCTCCGTAAAAAATTTCTGCTTTTTTAGGAACTCTCACATGCTCTGTCCCTTCCGCACCGCCATGAAAAGAAACGATGGTAATGTCCGTTTGGGATTTTAGTTCCTGTACTATTTCTTTGGCTTTTTTGACATCCAATAAAGAAAGCATATTTTTATTCGGTGCAAAGGCACAGAAGCCGTATTTTATATTATCTTTCTCAAAAATCACGACTGGATATTCCTTTGTCCCTGCATGATAAATTCCTTCCTCGTCAAGGACTTTGGCTGTTGTTTTCCTTCCCAACAATCCAAAATCTCCTGCATGATTATTCGCTGTGCTCATCAGATTAAACCCTGCTTCTTTGATGATTTTCCCGTATCGCTCTGGCATCCTGAAAACATAGCAGCTTTGAGGTTCTTTGTCCTCGCATTTTTGGGATTCGCCTTCATCTAAAAAAACCCCCTCCAAATTCCCAAAAACGATGTCGCCTTTCAGATGATTTTTCACCTCTAAAAAACTTCCTGCCGCATCATCTTTTGGAAGATATTTTTTAGACGGATAGGCGCTTCCTATCATGATATCGCCTACCGCGACTATGTTTATAACATCTTTTTTGAGTTTCTCCTTTGGCTGTGGGCGTTCTATTTTTTTGAGCGAATCATCATTCTCTTTGGAAGATATTTTTTCCAAATTCTCTTTTTTTTCACAAGAAAACAGCCCTAAAAGAACTGCCCAAAAGATAATTTTTCTTTTCACTTTCAATCTGCTTAATAACGGCGTAAAGATACAAAATTCATCAAAAAAAATAATTGATGTTTGATATTGAATATTTTATTTTTTTATCTTTGCCCACTTAAAGTTCTTTGAAAAATGTTAGGAAGAAGACAATTACGCGAAAAAACCATCCAGACCCTTTATTCTTATCAGCAGAATCCTATAAAACAGGATGTTTTGGCAAGAAATATGTTTGCCGAGATAGATAAGATTTATTCTTTGTACATCTACCAGCTTAATTTTCTCATCGCCTTGAAAAAAATCGCGGAGAAACAAATGGAGCTGAACAAAAACAAGTACATAAAAACCGAAGAAGACCTCAATCCCAATCGAAAATTCATCCGAAATCAGGCGATAGAACTTCTCGAGCAAAATGAAGAAAGATTGTCTTTCAGCACTAAACATCAGAATCTAATCTGGGACATCCACGATGACCTGCTCATCAAGGTATTTAACAAAATAAAAGCCAGCAAACTCTTTCAAGATTACATGAAAGGAGATGAATTCTCTTTCGAGGAAGACCAAAAATTCATCGGAAAAGTTTTCCTAAGGTATGTCGCAGAAAACGAAGACTTCCAGAACCATTTGGAAGACTTAGAACTTCACTGGGCGGATGATTTCCACATCGCCAACTCCATGACGCAGAAAACTCTCGGTTTCCTTAGCAAGGATAAGCCTTCACATACTTTGATAAAGATGATAAAAGATGAAGACGATAGAAATTTCGCTCTGAAACTGCTCAACGAAACCCTAAACCACTGGGAAGAAACCGAAAAAAAGATAGAAGAAAGACTGGAGAACTGGGATTTAGACCGTATCTCACTAATGGACAAAATCATTCTGGCTACCGCTATTTCAGAATTGGACTATTTCCCTCTGACGCCTGCCAGAATCATCATCAATGAATATATAGAAATCGCAAAGGCTTTCGCTACTGACAAATCTCAAATATTTGTAAATGGAATCCTTGACCGATACATCAAAAGCAACAATAGAAATTAAATTTTAACCTTAAAAATAACCAAAAAAGAAATGAAAAATACTTTGAAACTTTCAGGAATAGGGCTAATGCTGCTCCTTGCAGTAGTATCTTGCCAAAAAAACGAAAAAGCAGAACCAATGCCAGAAGTTGTGGAAGAATCTAAACCCGCAGAACCAATGACAAAGGCGAGTTTTGCTAAAGAAGAGCACGATTTCGGGACTATGAAAAAAGGCGAAGTGGTACAGCATGTCTACGAAGTAACCAATACGGGCGACAAACCTCTATACATCAACTCTGTGCAGCCAGCATGCGGATGCACCGCTCCTGATTACACCAAAGACGCCATCGCGCCAGGAGAAAAGGGACAAGTAACGCTGAGCTTTGACTCCAAAAACTTCTCCGGAGCTGTAACGAAAACCGCACAAGTATTCATGAACGCAGAAAACTCTCCTGTTACACTGAGTTTTAAGGCAAATGTACAATAAACACTTAGAAAAACTTTAATATAAAATGGAAAACTTACAACAGTTCATACCGATGCTGCTTATTTTAGGTGCATTCTATTTCCTAATGATAAGACCACAGCTCACGAAACAGAAAAAAGAAAAGAAATTTCAGGAGAATCTGAAACCAGGGAGAAGAGTCGTAACGACTTCTGGTATCCACGGGCGTATCTTCTCCATTGCAGAAGACGGCGTAGTCATAGAAACGCTTTCTGGTAAGCTGAAAATGGAATTGGCGGCAATATCCAGAGACCTTACCATCAGCCGTTTTCCTGAGGACAGCGAAGAAAAGAAATAATAAACTAATCCCTATCACAGATAGGGATTTTTTATGAACTTTGGCAGGTTTTATTTTTCTTTCGAGGTAGTTTCTTTCTTTTTTCCTCTCGCTTTTATCTGAGCCTTGTGATAATTCAGCAGTTCTGTAAGCTGGGAAACCAGCGGGGTATAGTCTCTGTCCTCATATTCTGTGATGCTGAACTCTATGGCTGCAAAAAGTTTATTCGATGCATCATCTATTTTTGCTCGGAGGGCTTTTACATCTACATTTGGTCTTGATGAAATTTCTTCCGTACGGGAGCGGAACAATCTTTCAAACTCTTCGTTTGCGTTCTTTAGTTCCGTTACGATGTGTGATAGGTTTAGGTTTGTAATCGCATTAGAAACTTCCGGATTTTTATTGGTTTCTTCTAAAAACTGCTTGGTTTTTTCTGTCTGCGATGTATAATTTTCTTTAGAAAATCCTTTGCTGTATTTAGACAAACTCAAATGAAGTGCTTTGGCTGAATCAGAATAGTGCGGAAGGTCTATTAACTTGTATCCTGCTACTATTTTAGTTAATCCTCCTATCAAATTATCTCGTTTCTTATCCACAGCAGTCAGAGAATCTGTAATTGTGCTTGTTCTAGCATAAGTTTGTATATTTTTTAGTTCAGGAACGAGTGTATTCAGCCTGTCGTAGGCTTTTTTTAGTCCCAAATGCTCTGGATTATTTTTAGAAACAATCTCTACTATACGCTCTATAAACAGCGGATACTCTGTGTTCCATAATCTTGTGAAAGTAAATTTCAATTTAGTTTTTTTCATAATATAATTTATTTAAAATTTAATATTTCTTACAAATATATAAAATATTTTTATAAAATAAAAAAGATTATTACAAGATAAATTTTATTTTAAACAATTCTTTTTTGCATATATAAAAATAAAAAGTTTCTAATACAAATACAAACTGAAAACTATAAAATATTTTTTATTTCATTAAATTATTTTTAGAAAATTATCAGAAACTTTTTATTTTATTAAAATCAATTTAAAATAGCTAAAAATTATTTTTATCTTACTAAATTATTTTTTGCTAATTATTAGAAACTTTTTATTTAAAACTAAATAAAAAGATAAATGTAAGTTTATATATAATTTTATATTTTTGTAAATAAAAACATAATAATAAATAATTTTATACAATGAAAAAAATATATAATAAACATAAAAATCCTTATATAGTAGAAAATGATATAGAAAATTGTAAATATATTGAAATTGAGGAATTATAAAACGCTATGCAGATCTGTAATTAGTTGTGAAATCTACTGCTATAATCTGTTATAATCAAATAAAAAATGTATTTTTACGCTCTAAATTTTAATCTATGAAAGTTTCAGTAAAGAAAGATGTGCATAATGGAATTCAACCTATTAGAGTGTTAAAACATAATATTACAGCCAGACTTGTAGACAGGAATGAAAAATATATTGAGGAATTACTAATAAATTCTAAATTGGATGATAAAATAAAATATCATGGAGAAGATCTATCTTTATCTGAAGGACAAACTCCTTTCATTAATGAAAATGGAACTATTAGTATTCATGAAACATTCCTTTCCTATATTTGGATTATATGTTATTATTTTTTTGTATTGTATGAAGAAATATTAGTTATTCCAGATGCTATAAGAATGGGAGAAAAACCGAGAAAAGAACAAAATAAAGAATTATGTGAAAAAGCAAAAGAACTATTTGATTATGGGAAATCTTTAATTAAAACCTACTCTGATTGGGATAAAAAGTATTTTCCTAATCCTGAATATTATGATAAAGATGATGAAGAAGGATGGTATATTGAAAGAACAAATGATCTATTTGTAGAGGTTATGAATTTTATTCTATATCACGAAATGGCGCACGCAGAATTAGAACATATTAAAAAAAGAAAAGAAAACAATTTGATAGATGATGTAAAAGAAATGGAACTTGAAGCTGATAGGCAAGCTGCTGACAAAATACTTCTCTCTAAAAAAAGTCAAGAAATGACAGAGTTGTCTATTGTAATAGGAGTTGCCTCCTTAATATTCTTTAAAAACAATCTTAGTGGAGGGAAATTGCATCCTGATATTGATGTCCGTTTAAATAATATAATTAATGTATTTAAACCTGATGATGAACACTCTCTTTGGGCTATATTATGTTTAGTTCTTAAAAATTGGAGTAATCAGTTTAATCTTGGTTTAGATGAAAAAGGAAGTTATGACAATTACAAACAGCTTTATGGTCATCTATTATCACAAGTGAGATAATTATTTAGTATTCTTTTCCCTACTAATTCCTGTGTAATCTCTACTATTTCTACCTGTTGAAAAATAAAGTAACGACATGAATGTTCCTAGAAGTACTATAAATAATATTATATTATAATTCCATAATATTCTTAAACAGCTTTCATTAAAAAGTAGGTCTATAAACCCCATAATTATTATCATATATATAAAACATTCTCCATTTTCTTGTATGTTTCTTTCTTTTACAAGAAATTTATATTCCTCATACATTACTTTATTATCTTCAATAACAGATATTTCCCTCATCTCATATAATGACATTTTTCCTTTCTCATAATAATCACTTTTTGAAGGAAAAATTAAATTTCTAATTAAAATTATGAACATACCTATAAAATAGCAAAACATAAAACAAATCATAAATATAAGTATATTTACGATGTTAATTGATGTCCCAATAGTTTTAGTTATAGGATTATCTAAATACCATAAACTTAAAATATCTGCGATAAGAAATACATAGCAAAATATCAATAATAAATAATATAAATATGATATGTTATCTAATGACTGTTTAATAATTCCTACAATGTTATTCATCATCTATAAAATAGTTTGTTGATTTATGATTATAAAGGTATAATTTTAGAGTAAAATCATATATAATTTTTAATATTATTTTTTGAGAATAAGAAAAATAATATTTTTGTTTAAATACTATATTTTATTTATTTGTATACTTTCATTCTTTATAAAAAACTCCCATAACCACCCATTGCCCGCGAGAAAAATACTTTCCTTTATTCTCTGTTGTTTATCGTCCAGCAGTCGGTGATTTTCCGAGCAAAATTACAGCAACTTCGTAAAAAAACTAACACAAACTATGGAAATTTTTATACAAAATCTCTTTTAAAAATTATTAAATTATAATTGAATAAAATTCCCCTTACCAAAGTAAAGGGAATTGAGCGAACAAACAGTTTTTTTATTTTATATTTTTATTAAATAAGGTTTTATTCTGTGGTTATTTTCCTTTATTTATTCTTTATAACTTCTTGTAAGGGTTTTCGTTTGGAATAAGGCAGCGGCTTGGCGTATCCTATACGAAGCAGAATCTGTGGAAATTGATGATTGACAGCTATCTTTTCACGAAGCTGATTTCTAACCTCAGGAACTTCGCACGGCTGGTTGATATAGGCATGTGCAATATTTTCCTTTGTAAGTGAGAGCAGAAAACGCTGGAGCGTACGCCCTGCATCTATCCATGATTGCATATCATCCGCCGCGCTGGTGATAAGCACGATATTAGAAGATGAATTAATTTTCTTTAGGTCGGTTTTATTTTGTTTTTTGCCTTTAAGGCTCATTTTCACAATCGGTTCTGTAATCCATCGCGGAAGATTGGGCGCTCCCAGAGCAGCATAGCTAATTCCGTCATTAGTGCTTTCAGAATGTTTCTTGTTAAAGCGTATCCACGAGAGCAATTCGGATTTGAATGCTGGATTGTTCATTTGTATAGTATTTCCCTGCATCACAGCATCTGTGAGCTGACTGAATGCTTCTGTATTTTTATCAAAAATCTGGATACTGACTTTATCAGAATTAAAATCTTTCAACAAGTTTTTCAGCAAAACTTCGGGAATTAGCTTCCCATCATAAACAGAGCGATTAGTCTGGCGTTTAGTAATATATTCCGAAAGTAAATCTGCTCTAACAACTTCTGATTTCTGTAATCCTACTCTGATAACGCCCTCTGGACTGATATTCACTTGAGTAGCATAGCCAAGGCTACTTGCTTTTATACATAAATTCTCCAACGCACAGCCCAAACTCATGAAAAACTCACGATGGCTAGGGTCTACAGCAGGAAGTTCCCTACTGAAATTGGGTAAAATCGTAATCTCATTTGTTCCTATTTCAAAGAGCCACGGCTGGGAGTTATGCCCAGAGGGCGCTTGTGTGGCTGCGGTAACTAACTGGATGAAATCATCATTTTGGGCATTTACATTAAGCCCTGAAAACATTAATAAACTCATGACTAATATTTTTAATTTCGTTTTCATTTCCATTGCTTTATATACACAAAGTAACGATAGAAATATGAATTAAAAATGAACCTGAGTTAAAAAATACGCTTGCGGATACGGCTCAATGCTTGTGGAGTTACACCAATGTAGGAGGCTATATATTTCAGCGGAACATTCTGAATGAGTTTTGGGTCTTTTTCCAGCAGCTGCCTGTATATTTCCTCTGGTGATTGCGTAAGAAATTGCGCTTCACGATGCATTTTTTCCAAAAGTAGGTTTTCTAGTATTTGGGTTTTTATCTGGAGAAATTCAGGGTTTTCGATAAGTTTTTCCAGCGAATCCCTTCCTATTCTATACGCCTTTACTTTTTTTATCGCCTGCATGGAGAGCAGAGACGGCTCCTGTTTGACAAACGAAGCATAAGACATACAAAAATCGCCTATAGAGCATATGTCTACAGTGGTCTCTTTCTGTGTGGTGGGATTATAATAAAAAAAACGAATAATTCCCTCATCTATGTAGTAGAGCCATTTTTCAACACTTCCTACTTCGGTAAGAAATTCATCTTTCTTAAAATGCACTTCAGTAAAATAGGTTTCAAGTATTTCAGAGGAAATTTTCATGATTTTTTGCTGTCAAATTTTTATTTGAATTAAAATTCTTCTTTATTGATATTTTGTTTAAAAACTTTCACAAAAATAAAGTTTCATTAAACATCAAGTAATGATTCCAAATGTAATAAAAATTCAACAATTTTTTCATTAAAAACAATTTTTCCTCCCTATTTTTTATCTTTACAATAGGTCTAATTTATATTTTAGGGGGTCATTTGTAATAAATTATTGATTTCTTCGGCATGCGTTCGCGAATAATACATCACAAAAGCAATATAAGGAACAAAGAATAGAATGCTCCACAACAACCCCCATGCAGTTGCTTTATGATTTCCTACCCGATAGAGTATATACCCTACCCAAAGCAAATTGAGTGTCATTGTAATATGTGAAAGCTGCGCAAAAACATTGGCTCCGCTCCATGTAAAAGTAAAAAGCCCCATCGTTCCAAAATAATACATAGGAAGAAATGCAAAAGGAAGATAAGAAATTTTCCTTTTTGCTAAAAAAATCATAAAACAAAGCAGATAAACCAAACTACTTGGAGAGCATGCGTTATAAACAAACCACTGCACAAAATTTACTTTCAGCATAAAGAAGAAATAATAGCTCCCCGAAAGAGTGAGTAGTAATAAAACAAACGCCAAAACTATCCCCGCAGTTTTTTCTGTTCTTGTAATTTCCATAAAATTGGTTATTTTAGAGGAATATAGACTTCGGTTTTTAATTTTTCTTCAGGAGTTCGGCGGCGGTCATTCAGGTATTTCTCAAATATCGGTTCATCACGGAGTTCATACTCACTACTGACCACCCAGCGCATCGCTTCATCACATACAGCGCCAAGATTACTATAACTTCCTTGATAAAAGAAAACTGCATATTTGCCTCCTGCAAGCTGTTTACAGCTAACTTCTCCTGAAGGCTGTGCTGGTTTGTGAATGGCAAGACAAACATCAGTGCGCTGTAGGTCTGCTTCGGTTATTTTTGGGTCATCATGAGAAATGCATATAGATTCTATCCCTTTCGTGAAGAGTTTTTGTTCTTTTATAACCGCCCACAGCTGTTGATAAGCCCATTCATAGTTGAGACTGCCATATGCTCCTTTAAGAGAGACATAAATAAGATTTTTTGGTTCAAGTTCTACTATTTTTGGAGCTTTTAGGGCTAAATCTGGATTGATGATTTCTTTTTTCATAATGTAAATATCTTTATTGGTTCTGTATTCAGTAGGTGTGATGCCGTATTGATTTTTAAAGGCTTTGGAAAGAGAGGCTGGAGATTCGTATCCTACATTAAAGGCTATTTCCTCCATCAAAAGAGAAGAGTAACGCAGGAGCTGTGCCGCCGTTTCTATGCGCAAACGAGCAATGAAAGCGATGGGCGATTCATCTTTAATCGCTTTGAAAATCCTGCAAAAATGAAAATCAGACAAATGGGCTATTTCTGCTAATTTCCGTACATCTATCGCCTCATCCAGATGGTTATTGATGTATTCCGCCACTCTATTGATGCGCTGGACATAATCATTTCGAGTATTCTGTTTCATATCTGTCGTTCATTGAATTTTTGGGACAAAGATACAGCCGTTTTTATCAGAAAACTTTTCCTATCTTGCTAAAAACAAAACTGCATAGCCTTTAAAAACTAAAATTCCCCTTACCGAAGCAAAGGGAATGGAGTTATATACCAACTTTTCTTTATTGAATTATTTTAAATTTTTCTTAAAAATTTAGGTTTAGTTCTTTTTATATATCAGAATCTTTTACACCTATAAAAATCTCCACCTCCGAGAGGTCGCCTTGCTGAGATTTTTCTGTATACAATTCATAATCATATTGATAAAGTCTGTTTAGCTCCTTATCTTGCTCCCATATTTTCTGCCATGCTTCTGCTACAGCTTGAGGCATCGCTCCTTTAGCAAGAAATCTCTTAAAATTCTGTTTAGGAAACTCCCTTCCGACCAACCCGCTTGGGATTTCATCAAGCGAAGATACTTCCAGTCCCAAAAGCGTGGTATATTCACCTGTATAATCACTTTCGTAGTCTGTATAGATAGCATAAACATTGCTGTTTACTGCATTTGGGATTTTACTGATGATATTTTCAGAAAAAAATCTATTCCAAAGACCTCCGATGTCCTGCATTGCTTGTCCATTTTGATTTGTCGTGCGTGTTTCTATGCCAATTATTTTCATATCTATAAATTTTACATTCTTAAATAAAGTATATATTAAAATTTTTCTATCCAATAAAAACAATTTCTTATTTTAAGCCACAAAATCCTGCGCGAATGATTTTATTTCAGGGAAGAAAATTTCGTATTTCTCACGGAGGAAATCTTTATTTGCTAAAAACGCAGGGAACACATTGGTGGTTTTGTCCAGAAACTGGGCTTTGTTCACCACATTCCGAAAGCTGTACTCTATCCCCCACTCATTTCGGTAGTTGTAGAGCCAGTCGTCCTGCTGCATCTTATCCAAAACTTTTTTGAAAACCTCGGGCAAAAATTCTTCGTATCGGCGGAGAACAGCATAGACCCTCTGCGAATGCTCCTGCCACTCGCGCTGGGAATTTTCGGCGGTATCATTTGCGAGGAAATAGTCAAACGCCACATCCACGAACGCCCCAGAATAAAGTCTCACCAGCGGCCGGAAAGGCGCTTTCGCTTCATGTATCAGCGGATGCGCATCTGTGAAAGTGTCTATCGCTCTATGCAGTTTTATGCCTTTCTGTATGCTCTCTGGAAGGCGGGCTACATCTCTGTTCTTCACAAAATCCGCAATCATATTGCCGACGAGCTGTTCCTCGGAAAAAGAAAGATAAGAATGAGCTAAAAAATTCATTTTATATTCTGCATTTAAAGTTGATAAAGCCAATAAAAACCGCCGACTTCCTAAAACAATCTCTGATGGAAATCCTCTATTTTGCTGACTTCCACAATTTCTATTTTAAAGCCTTTTTTAGGAAGTTTGTTTTGTTTAGAAATGAAAATCCTCTCGTAGCCTAATTTCTCCGCCTCCAAAATTCTTTTCTCCACCTGCGGAACAGGGCGAATCTCTCCGCTGAGCCCTATTTCTCCCGCAAAACAAACATTATCAGGTATCGCCTCATCTTCATTGGAAGAGAGAATAGCCGCCACTACCGCCAAGTCCAGCGCCGTGTCGCCCGTTTTCATTCCTCCTGTGATATTTAGGAAAACATCCTTCGCGCCGAGCATAAAACCTGCCCGCTTCTCTAGAACCGCAAGGAGCATATTCAGCCTTTTGCTGTCAAAACCTGTGGAGCTACGCTGCGGCGTTCCATAGACTGCACTGCTTACCAATGCCTGAATTTCCAGAAGCATGGCTCTGTTTCCCTCCAAAGTAACCGCCACGGCATTCCCTGAAAGGTCTTCGGATTTTTTGGTGATGAGGATTTCAGATGGGTTTTTTATTTCTTTTAATCCTGCTGAAATCATTTCATAAATCCCAATTTCAGAAGTAGAACCAAATCTGTTCTTACTCGCTCTGAGCAGTCGGAAAAGGTGATTTCTGTCGCCATCAAAATTGAGAACCACATCCACCATATGTTCCAAAACTTTTGGCCCTGCTATCTGTCCATCCTTTGTGATATGTCCCACCAAGAAAACTGGAATATTGGTTTCTTTAGCGAATTTGATGACCTCCGAAGAGCATTCTCTAATCTGTGAAACTGTCCCTGGCGAACTCTCTATCAGCTGGGACTGAAGCGTCTGGATACTGTCTATAATCACAAAATCTGGCTGAAGTTTTTTCGCCTCGGAAAGGATTTTTTCCACTGAAGTTTCGGTGTAGAGGAAACAATTTGGATTTTGTATTTCGGTAAGTCTGTCCGCTCTCATTTTTATCTGCGATGCACTCTCCTCTCCTGAAACATAGAGTATTTTTTTCTTCATTTTCAGGGCAAGCTGCAGGAGCAGTGTAGATTTCCCTATCCCTGGTTCACCGCCTATCAAGGTAACAGAGCCCAGCACGATGCCTCCGCCTAGCACTCTGTTCAGCTCCTCGCTGGGAGTTTTTATACGATGTTCGGCATTAACCTCCACATCTGTTATCGTTACCACTTTTTGTTTCCCTTCGCCCAAAATATGGTAGGTAGGCGACTTTGATTTTTCTAGAATTTCCTCCACCAGAGTATTCCAAGAACCGCAGTTCCTGCACTGTCCGAGCCACTGCGAATACTGTGTTCCGCAATTCTGACAGAAATATGCTGTTTTTACTTTTGCCACAAATGATGTTTTAGGTGGTGCAATTTAAACAAAAAAGATTATTTTTGCATCATGTTTAGAATGTTCAGATGTTTAGGAGAATATGTGCTCCTTTTAGGGAAAGTACTGAGAAAACCACAGAAATCGAAGGTTTTTTCAAGGCTTTTCATGAGAGAAATCAACGATTTAGGAGTTGATTCTTTTGGTTTAGTATTATTCACTTCCCTATTCGTGGGGGCGGTGGTCGCTATACAGATGTATAACAACTTTAGTACGGCATCTATTCCCATTCCGCTGCCTTATGTGGGACACGCTACCAAAGTGGTTCTAATCTTGGAATTTTCACCTACGATTATCAGTGTGATTTTAGCGGGGAAAGTGGGTTCTTACATCGCGTCTTCTATTGGGACAATGCGGGTGACAGAACAGATTGACGCACTGGATATTATGGGGGTAAACTCGGCTAATTTCCTTATTCTTCCGAAGATTTTGGCTTGTATTATTTTTAATCCTCTGCTCATTGCTATCAGTATCGTAGTGGGTGTTTTTGGAGGATATCTAGCTGGTGTTTTCACTGGCTCTTGGACGGAATCCAACTATATCACGGGGGTTCAGATGGATTTTCCTACTTTCTTTATTTGGTATGCTTTTATGAAAACGGCAGTTTTTGCGTTTCTCATTGCAACCATTCCAGCATATTTTGGCTATAATGTAAAAGGAGGATCGCTGGAAGTAGGGCGTGCAAGCACCCAAGCGGTAGTTTGGACTATTGTAGCCATCATCATCGCTAACTTAATTTTAACTCAAATGTTCTTAAGCTAATGATAGAAGTAGTAGATTTAAGGAAAAGTTTTGGGGACAACGAAATCCTAAAAGGAATAACCACCACGCTGGAAACAGGGAAAATCAATCTCATCATCGGGCAGAGCGGCTCTGGAAAAACGGTATTTTTGAAGTCATTACTAAATGTCTTTGAACCCACCAGCGGAAGCATCCTATTTGATGGGCGAAACATCGTAGAAATGACTCCAAAGCAGAAACAAGAACTGAGAGCAGAGATAGGAACGGTATTCCAAGGGAGTGCGCTGTTTGACTCTATGAC